>NZ_JAUBTS010000004.1:0-232637 GCF_036705105.1 Microcoleus sp. B9-D4 | reverse complement strand
TTTTTCTTGCACCATTATTGATCGTCCGCTCTCTTAATCCTGGTGGTGTAACCTTTTGACACTGATTCAGCAAGCCCTATAGTAGCGGTTTTAACCGCCGAGTTTTATCTACGATTAAATAAATCCGTGTTCTGCTAAGAATTCAGGTGTAATTGTTCCCAAACTGTTGATGGTGGGGGTTTCTTCCCACGGTTCGGGATGGGATTTTGAGCCGCTGCGGAGAAATTTGGCGACATATTTGCCCAGAATATCTGCTTCTAAGTTTACTAAACTTCCTGGTTGCAAATAGCTGAGGTTTGTCTCACCAAAACTGTGGGGAATGACAGCAACTTCAAACCAATTGCCGTCAGCATCGCAATCTGCCACGGTTAAGCTGATGCCGTTGACGGCGATGCTGCCCTTGGAAACGATGTAAGGTGCGATTTGACGTTGCCATCCCGAATTTGCTGTTGGTGGGGCAGTAAACCGCATCTCCCAAGCGTTGGCGGTTTGGGTTGATGTCGCTAAAGTGCCGATCGCATCTACGTGCCCCGTCACAAAATGTCCCCCCAATTTGCTACCGGCGCGCAGGGAGGTTTCTAGGTTTACCAAAGCATCGGGGAATGATCCCAGAGTAGTGCGGCGGAGGGTTTCTGGGGAAGCGACGGCGACAAAACCTTGCGGCAGAACTTCCACTACCGTCAAACAGACTCCATCCACGGCTACGCTGTCCCCAATGGCTAAATCTTGTAAAATCTGGTAGGAGTTGTTTGATGTGCAGGAAATTTGGAAATAATCGTTGCCTAGCGACTTCAGTTTTCCGAGAGATTGAATTAGTCCTGTAAACATAAGTATTTTTCCTTAGTCGATCGCCTATTTACATCAAACCACAGTCACAAACCAGATGCAGGAGCTTTTTATATCCCCCCTCTCCCTCTTTGTCAATTCTTTAATTTAAAATCGACAGTCCCCGATCAGTTGCAGATTCAGGCGAAGATCGAGTCATACTGGATTTAGGTCATCTTTATGTCCGAGTTTTCTACCGCCTTGCAGTTTCTTAATTCTGTCAGTAACCCAGCCCTAAAACCAGGGACTGAGCTTGTAAGAGCAATCGAAGCAAGCTGTGCTGACGGGCCTCAGCCTTAACTGGCTACGTTATTTGAGTCACGACACTCCTTGAATGCGACGCTAGTTTTCCGCTCTGTCATTTGCAATTAAACAGTCTTAAGGTCACTGAGACAGTGTTGCAAGTCTAACAAGCTCTCATAACATTGACCGACAAGCGAACATTACCCCGAAAGGGAGCCGGAGACAACCATATCTCCAAAGAGGGGCAACCAGACCCCTCTACCCCCGAAAGGGGAAAGGGGATTCAAGGTGGTGCTCACTGAGCGTAGTCGAATGTGTTGAAACCGCCCATGTTGTTTCCCTCTCAGGACTAAAGTCTCTGAGTTTCCCACTTACCGAGCATTTTTATGATTGAAATGAAAGTCGCTGGAATTGCCTTAGATGCAGCCACGCGCAGTCCTATTGTCCTATTGAGAGACGCTACTGAGCGACGGGCTTTGCCTATTTATATCGGTCAGGAGCAAGCAAAGGCTATTATTAGCGCGATCGAAGGCCACAAGCCTCCTCGGCCCTTAACTCACGATCTGATGGTCAATTTTTTAGAGGCATGGAGTCTTACCTTGGAGCGCATAGTTATTCACTCGCTGCAAGATAACACATTCTATGCCGTGCTGATCGTCCGTCAGGGAGAAGTTAAAAAAGAGATCGATGCCCGACCTAGCGACGCGATCGCCCTAGCCCTGCGAACGAACTGCCCCATCTGGGTGATGGAAGAAGTCGTCGCCGATGCTTCGATACCTGTCGATCGAGATGCTGATGAGGCAGAACGCCGCGCCTTCCGGGAATTTATCTCAAACCTCCGTCCAGAGGATTTGATTAAGAGAAGCGGCTTGGGCCCAGGCGAAACTTCCTAACCTTTATGCGCTATCGACGGTTTGGCAAAACGGAGTTGCACCTGTCGGTATTTTCCTTGGGAACCATGCGCTATTTGGCTTCTGAGGAAACTGCCTGTCAGACTGTACAACAGGCGGTGTCTCTGGGAATCAATCACCTGGAAACGGCTGCGGGTTACGGTTGCAGCGAGGAATATCTTGGCGCGGCCCTTTCGGCTGGTTTGTCTGTCGATCGATCGCGCCTCCACATCACTACAAAAATTTCCCCAACCGAGGATGCAGCAGCAATGGAACGCTGCATCGACGCATCCCTCAAACGCCTGAATTTAGACTATATCGATTGTCTGGCAATTCACGGTTTGAATACTTGGGAACATTTGGCGATGGTGCGATCGCCCACAGGCTGTATGCAAGCAGTACGCAAAGCCCTCGCCGATGGGATCATTCGGCACGTCGGCTTTTCGACTCACGGGCCTCTGGATCTGATTTTGGCTGCAATCAATACAGATTTGTTTGAATTTGTCAATCTGCATTACTACTATTTTTTTCAGCGCAACGCCCCGGCAATTGAACTCGCCAAAGACAAAGATATGGGCGTTTTCATCATTTCCCCAGCCGATAAAGGAGGGCAACTCTACACGCCCCCGGAAACTCTCGCACAATTGTGCTCGCCTTTCTCGCCCTTAGAGTTAAACTATCGGTTTTTACTTAGCGATACTAGGATTGGGACTTTGAGTGTGGGCCCTGCAAATCCGACAGAATTAGAGCAACCCCTGAAATATTGCGATCGCGACTTTCCCCTCACCAACGCCGAAATCGCTACGTTCGATCGGCTAGAATCGGTTATGGCAGCCACTTTGAAAACCGACAAATGTAGCCAGTGCTATGCCTGTTTGCCTTGCCCGGAAAACATCAATATTCCCGAAGTATTGCGACTCCGCAATCTCGCCGTCGGGTGTGACATGACTGACTTTGGCAAATACCGCTACGCCATGTTTGAAAATGCCGGACACTGGTTTCCTGGCAGCAAAGGCAACCGCTGCACCGATTGTGGCGAATGTTTGCCCCGGTGTCCCGAAGAGTTAGACATCCCAACTTTGCTCAAAGATACTCACCAGCGACTGGGCGGCAAAGCAGGCAGGCGGTTGTGGGATTGAAACAAAGGTGAAGCAGGGAAAAGGTCGATCGAGCGTATCTAAGTTTTGCAATAATTACGCTAAACTTTGGTTTAAGTAAATTTAGGATACAGTCGATCGAAAAATTACTTAGTCTGGCGACTGTCTGCGGGCCTTGGTGTCAACTTAACGTCTTATGTAGTAGCGGTCTACTGTTTGAGTTCATAGTCTTCCCGATCCCCCCTAACCCCCCTTAAGAAGGGGGGGACAAGAGCGTCAAAGTCAACCCCTACTCCCCTTCTTAAGGGGGATTTAGGGGATCGATACTCGCCTGTAAACGAGAGATACAAAAGGTTTTAGTCTTAAGTTGACACCAATGTCCCCTGTCTGCTCCCAACACAATTTAAATAGATCCGACAGTATATGTAAAAACAACTAAATAAAAAAATCTGATTTAACAGCGAGAAACCGATTTTTTTGAAAATACCTCTGTCATTTTCTTACTTTGTTGTACCTGACGAGAGCGAACAATTTTATGAAGATTGATTAATCGAACTCGATCTAAAATATCAACTCTAAAATTGATTGTTTTCCAGATTAATTGATCGCCTGTCATCTATAACCGATCCCGCATCTACTACTATGGCTCATACTCAGTTAAACGACAGCCAGCCAAATTGTCTGCAGCAAACTAAAGTTGCGACTTCCGAAAGAAGATTGAAAGCAGCTTTCAAGCCGTGTACCTACAACTTATCTGTTACCAGAAAACAGCTAATCGGACTGCTGACTTTACAAACAATCTTGCCCGTCGGACTAACGGCAGCAGCACTTTGGCTAACATCGGCAGTGGGAAGCAATCAACTGCAAAATCAAGCTAAATCTGAACTGAGCCTTAGTGAAATTAACTATAATCTCAAACTCGATCGCGCCGCCGACCGTTTGCAAAACTCCTCTGACAGCAAAACGATCGCCCAAACAGCTTTAGCTTACAACAGCGGCAAAAAATTATCATATTTGCAAAAATATGTCAAGCAAATTATAGAAAATCAAGTCAAAACAGGGGAAATAGACAGTGCGGCTTTAGTTGGAAAAAATCGGCAGATAGTTGTTAGCGTCAACCCCAGCCAAAAGGGAAAAAGTTTTAACCTGCAAAAAATAGTCGATCGAGTATTCGCTACAAAAGAGCCAATTACCGCCACCGAAATTATTGCTAAATCGGAATTTCAGGAACAATTGGGATCTTTGTCGGCCGGAAAGGGCGATCGACCTGTTCTCCTGCACTACGCAGCAATTCCCATAAAAGATTCCAAAAATCAGACAGTGATTGCGGCCTTAGTGTTAGGAAAAATTATCAGCCAAACGTCGGTAGTTGCTAGCACCGAAACACTCAATTTACAGGGCGGCGGATATCAGGCTATCTACGCACCGCTGGCTGACGGCAAATTTGTCTTGGCAAGTTCGCAAGCAGTTACAAAAAACCAACAGTTACCCGACTTGCTGGCAGAGAAATCGCTGCTGAAATCTGCACTCGCTGCCGGCGGCAAACCAGTCGCCGGAAACGTACAAACAGGCAGTCAAACTTATGCTGTAGCTGCCAAATCCCTTGGCAATTTAGCCGGAAAACCAGCCGCAATTTTAGTGCGATTCATCCCCAAAACCTCGATCGCAACTTGGTGGGCAAACAACTGGCTGCTGGCCCTGTCTGCTGCTGCCCTTGTTCCCTTCGCCTTGGGAGTTGCCATCACTCGCCGGATTGCCAAACCGGCTAACTCAGATTTATCAACAGCAGATGGGAATTGGGCATCAAACTCCAGCGCCGAACCGCCGCAGCGATCCCGGAATTTGGATCTAATTTATGATAATTTAAATTTCGGCGAATTTCCCGATTTATTTCCCAAAAAATCGAGTTTAGATGGTAAATTAGCCGTCGATTTTCGATATAAAAAATTGGCTGGCACTGGCCCGTTAGCGAAGCCCTCGCAGAGGATCGCAAATCTCCACATCCCGCTTGCTTTTCAACCCCTAGAATTGCCAGAAAACTCCGTCTCAAATCAGTCGCAGCAGGTAAATACAGAACTAGAAAAAAGCGCGATCGCCTTAAATCTAGTCCAGGAAGCTTGGCAAGACTTAAATCGCCTCAACTGGGAATTGCACCCAGAAATACTCGATCGCCAAAACACTCAAAAAGCCCTACGAAAGAGCGAAGCACTGCTGCAAGCGATTTTAGACAACTCAACAGCAGTAATTTACATCAAAGATGTTGACGGAAAATACCTGCTCACCAACCGCCATTTTGACAATTTGTTCGACATCGCAAAAGAGCAAATAACAGGGAAAACCGACGGCGATATTTTTCCCCAAGACAAAGCAGCAGCCTTGCGAGAAAATGACCTGAAAGTTCTCGAATCCTGCTCGCCCCTAACCCTCGAAGAAATCATCCCTCAAGATGACGGCCCGCACACTTATATTTCTCTGAAATTTCCCCTCTGCAACTCCGAAGGTAAAGTTTATGCAGTCGGTACAATTTCTACAGATGTGAGCGATCGCAAACTTGCCGAACTCACCCTAGAAAAAGCCAAAGCAGAACTAGAAATAGAAGTCGAACAGCGCACCCTATTCCTCAAACAAGCCAACGAACTCTTGCGGTTTGAACTCGCCGCCAGAGTCCGCGGCGCCATCACAGTCAGACAAATGACGGCTCAAGTAGCCCGACACGCCAGAACAGTTGACGGCATTCTCGGTGCTTCTCTTGACCTAATTTTTCTAGTAGATCGATCGGGAAAATACACCTATGTCAGCCGCACCGCGGCTCAAGCGGCCGGCATGAACCCCAGAGAAATGATTGGCAAAACCTGGCAGGAATTAGGCTGGTCGCCAACAATTATGCAGCGGGTTCACCAAGAATGCGACGGCATATTTGCCACAGCCGAGCCCGTGAAAGGCGAAGTAATTGTCCCCACCGCAAGCTGGGGAACCCGCGACTACGAGTACATTCTCAGCCCGGTTTGTGCGACAGACGGCAGCGTCGAAGCGGTGGTGGCGACACTGCGGGATATCACCGAACGCAAAGACGCGGAGGAAGCGTGGCAGTTGGCCAAAGAAGCAGCAGAACTCGCCAACCGCGCCAAGAGTGCTTTTCTGGCAAACATGAGCCACGAGTTACGCACTCCCCTCAACGCGATTATCGGCTACAGCGATATGCTAGCGGAAGATGCCGAAGAGTTAGGCAATTTAGAGGTAGTCTCGGATTTAGACAAAATTCGCACTGCTGGCAAACACTTGCTGCGCCTAATTGACGACATTCTCGACATTTCCAAAATTGAAGCTGACAAGATGGAGATTTACCTCGAAAGCTTCGATGTTGGAGGCTTAATCGAGGAGGTGGTAACAACTATCAAACCGCTAATGGATAAAAACGGCAATACTTTGCAAGTATTGAGTTCTGACAATATCGGCGCGATGCACGGCGATTTGATGAAAGTGCGGCAGGTAATGCTGAATTTGCTCAGCAATGCTGCTAAATTTTCTGCTAATGGGGCGATCGTGCTTACTGTCGAAAGAATTACCAGTGAAAAATTAAAAAATAAATATCAACCGAGAGTTGCTCAAATGTTAATTTTGGATGCAGATTTTTTAATTTTCCGAGTGACGGACACGGGTATCGGCATGACACAAGAACAACAAGAGCGACTGTTCCAGCCTTTTACTCAAGCTGACGATTCAACTACTCGCAAGTACGGCGGTACGGGTTTGGGACTGACTATCAGCCAGCGTTTTTGTCAGATGATGGGCGGCGATATTGAAGTTTCTAGCGAGTTAAATTGCGGTTCTACTTTTACTGCTTGTCTGCCTGCTTCATTGTTTAGGCGATCGGAATTTTAACATGACTGTAGGGGCGGGTTTTACCAATAATAAAAGCAAAAAAAAACAATCTAATAAACCCGCCCCCACACAACAAAAAATCGCAAGGTACATCTTTTGCATATAATAAAATGTAAGGTTGATGTAGGTTATCTGCTGTGCGGGGGCGGGTTTTATAGATGGCGAGTTGCTGACATAAATGGTTGGTAAAACCCGCCCCTACGGGAAATATATAAAAAAGAAAACAATAATTATGAAATACGATGTTGATACCCGCAGGCATGGCATTTTGACAAAAAGTTTATTTTTGTTCCCGATCGCCTGTTATGCGTGCCTCGGAGCCTTGCTCTGCGAGCAATCTGCGGCATTTTCCCAGCAGCCGGCTTGCCCGACTGGCAGCGCTGCTAATTTACCGTCGCCCCCGCTTTCGCAAACCGAAAAAAGCGTGCCGAGTCTGTGGTTAGCTCAAAAACAGTTTGGCGGAAAATTGCTCGATCGCTGGTTTGTCGATCCCGGCAATACTTGGGTCATTATCATAGTCAACCGCCAACTTTGGAGTTTGCTCGATTATATGGAACGCTATCAGTTTGTCAACCGCTTCGGCACTGTCGCCAGCGAATACGGTTACAATGTGCGATTTTGCAACCGTCAAGGGACAGCTTTGGCAGTTTATTCGTGTAAGGGCGATCGGCGCTTCTGTCGTATTGATTTAGAATCTCTCTCAAATCCACGTCTTCGAGGCAAACTCAAAGGCTTTTAGTAGGGTGCGTCAGAAGCGAGTAATTTTCTGGATAATCGATAAATCAAGAGCTGACTCACCGTGCATTTTAGCCGATCGAGGCGGTTTATAATTCGTAGAAAAAAATGAAAACAAACCTTGAGCTTCCTGTTGAATTAGAACCGTTTCGCCAAGAAATTGAAAGTTCAGAAAAGCCTGTTATCAAAATCACTTACGAACGAAAGGCGACTGATTTCTGGTCAAGCAAATTTGGCGGAGTGCCTTACTTACCGAAAGGTTACGATTTTCCCAAAGATAGTGATGGAAAATATATGCACCTTTTGGCACAACTCAATTTTGAGGAAATCTTTGCCCAAGTGCCATATTTAGCCCCTTTTCCCAAACAAGGAATTTTGCAATTTTATATTAGTAACAATCTAGGTTGGTATGGAATGGATCCAGAGAACTTGGACAATCAAAAAGATTTCAAAGTATTGTACTTTTTAGAAGTTGACAGAAATAATTGTCAAACAGATTTTGCTTTTTTGTTGGATATAAATGAGACATATTCAACTTTAAATAATCAAAAAATTAGTGGGTGGCAAGCTTTTGACGAAAATAATTGTCCGATTGATTATCCTCCTTCCGATTGTATTTATGAACATTATTATTCACCTTTACAGCACCAAGATGTGAATAATTCTCAAGAATGTTTGGCTTTACAGTTTAGTTTTGACAAGTCGTGGGTGAATCCAGCGGACTATCAATTTGATACTTTTTTGGGAGAACAAAAGCTTCAAAATTATTTGGATATAATTTGGGAAGATGATAACAGATTATTTGAGTGGTATTCTGGTAATATATACGAGAATCACCATAAAATAGGGGGATACGGCTACTTTACGCAAACTGATCCTCGTGAGGATAGTCCGCAATACAAAGACCATAAAGTTGTACTCTTACACATGATTAGTGATGATGAGATTTGTTGGGGTGATTGTGGAGTAGGTAACTTTTTGATTCGTGCTGATGACTTAGAAAATTTAGATTTTTCTCAGGTGATTTATAATTACGATTGTTCTTAAAATTAAAATACTAACACTTCAACCCGTGCTATTTTTTTATTTTTCTAAGGTACGTAGTTGCGGCGCTTCAGCGCTCTTTGGAAGCATCTCCTTTTTGTAAAAAGCATTTTTTCTTTGAATAATGTCCCGCTCGCCTATTGTACAATACGGGAGCGGGGACAGCACTATAAATGCAAAACTGCGATGATCCCTGCTCTTTCATAGATAAAAGAGCGCTGAAGCGCAACTACGTACCTCAAAACGTAGTGAAATTTTAGCCTTTCACTACTTGCCTAGTTTCTTGCCAGAGCGATCTATATTGGGCAATCCCCGCATCCCCAAACGGCAGCATAAAGTCGCTAGCAGCAAGAATCTTAGCATCCGGCAACAACACAGAATTAGTGCGAACAGCTTCCGGCAAATCCTCCGGTTTCATGCCGACAATTATCGGCGAACTAGCCTTAGCCAGCAAAGATAATTGAGGAGCAACCCGAGGCTGCAAGCAAAAATCAATCCATTTTTCCACTAACGAAACTGGATTCCCTGATGCTGGTTGTACCCACAAATCCGTCCAAAGTGCAGTTCCCGAAACTGGAATTACTAAAGCAATATCCTTTTGAGTTTGCAGCAGTGGGAGCAAGTCTCCAGATGAACCTACTGCCAACCAAGTATCGCCTAAAATTAATGGTTGCAGGTAAGCGTCAGAACTATAAAGTTTAACTTGTTGGTGCAGATTTGCGAGTTCTTTTTTGAGATTGGGGACTTTATCTAATTGCTGCGTATTGTAAGATTTCCCTAGTTTTTTTAATGTTAAACCGATAACTTCTCTGGCACTGTCCGGCAGAGAAATTAGATCGCGCAATTCGACTCGCCACAAGTCTTTCCAATCTGTCGGAGTCCACCCCAAAGCCTTAAATTTGTCGGTTCGATAGGCAATTACCGTACTTCCCCAGCGGTAAGGTGCAGCCCACACTTTACCTTGAGGATCTAATTTACCCTCATCGTTGCGCCGGACGAGTTTTTGCCATCTTTCGGGCAATTGTGGCCAATTAGCAAACTTAGCAGGATCGATCGGCTTAATCAATTTTTGCCTAATTGCCAAAGTCAGCCAGTAATCTCCCAACATCACCAAGTTAGCTTGATTTTTTGATTCGGGAACCCGTTTCCACTCCTGCAACAGGGCGAATAATTCTTTTAATTGTCCTTCTTGCGTTACCTGCAAAAGCGGAGACGGTTGTACATCGCGGCTAAATTTGCTTACCAGTTGGGCCGGAATACCGTTTTTGAGCGATCGAATTTTGAGAATCGGCTTCGAGTCGCACCCTGCCGCCAATTGACTTAAAGTTAGGGTGGCAGCCCCCAATAGCAAAGACCTTCGTTTCACCTGTCAATCCGCTTTTCTAAATATTGACCCATCGTTTTGTGTTCTACAGCCGGGGAAATAATTGTTTGTCGAGTCCGGTAGTTGGCGCCGATTTGTCTTATTTCTTTTTCAAACACAGAGCCATTGTACTCGGTTCTGCTGCGAAGAGAGTCTGTTTGACCGAAACCATCCAGGATACAATCCCCCGAATTTATCCGTGGGGTCAATGCTTCAATTCTAAAATCTAAAATCTAAAATCTAAAATCTAAAATCGCGCAATCGATTGGCTCTTGCCCTGATTTTACCTTCTACATTGTCGATCGAGCTTTCGGATGCCGAAAACTCCCTCAACTTAACGCCTAATTTCTGTGCTGCAAGTTCCTTTGAGCCAGTTGTGCTCGCCAGCCCGGTCGATCGGCTGCATCTGTGTTACATTTTTTAATATAACGAAACAACGAGATCGCTGCCATCTGCAGTTGGATGAGGCTTTTCACACAACCGAAGTAAAAAATTATTTTTAAATCGGCGACAGCTTAATAACTAAAAAAACTAAAAATTCATTCATCTGAATCCTGAAAGCACTGGCGAGAGCGCAGTCAATCTAATAGCACCCTGTGCGATCCGACTCTCAGACACCCGACGTTTTAACTCTGATTGAAGGTTTGAACGAAGTATGGGGGTTAACCCACCCGGTTCCTGTGTCCAAGACTATCTAAAACCTAAAATCTAAAATCTACAATCGACTCACCAATGGCGAGCGATTATCTTCAAGCTTGCTCCCTAAATCTACCGTCAGGATTGGGAACACAACAATTACGTCAAAAATTAAATAATTTAGTGATAAATCCAAGTTATGTAAAGATTTAACTAAAATGTAAAGATATTAAGTTACGAGCCAAAGGATGATTGTATGGAAGCGCTCCGCCAGCAAGTTACAGTATTGAGCCAACAAGTCGAGGCCCTCTACAAACTCATAGAAAACCTCAATGAAAAGCTCTTGGAGTCTGCCAAGGATACGAAGCTGACTCAGCAACAGAGAAACGATCGCTCTGGAACGCTAGGAAATGACCAAACCTCGCCCTATCAAAGCTACAGCAGTCTCGATGGCCTCCTCGAACACAAAGACATACTGTTAGATGACAGCTACTTCGACAAGAATTCTCAAAGCCTGGAAAAAGAGCTGAGCGCCGAGATTCAAATCCAGCGCTTAACAGCTCAGCTAACAGCAGCTTACAATCGAATTGCAGCCTTGGAAGAACAGTTGCTCTCCAAAAGAATGCACTCGCAACATCTAGGGGGGCCTAATTAAATATTGCTAGCGGGGAGCGGGTAGTAATAAAAAAAAATACAAGTTGCGTTGATTTATGCTCGTCTACTTATAGAGTTATTGCAAAGAGTTTTTTTGTCGGGGCATTAACAGGAAGAATACTGCATGAAAGCGAGATATTGTGTAGAAATAGGAAGGCTATTTCTTTGGTGAACAATATTTTTTTACAAACCGCAGAGGGCGCAGAGGACGCAGAGAGAGAAGAAAGAGAAGAAAGAGAGAAGTTCACAAATCTGGCATCGATTCTTATAACTATCTACTTAATGTTTAATCTCACAGCGCGAGGCTAAAGCTTCAACAGCGTGGAGGAGTTGAGTTGGAGTCCAATTTGCAGTCAAGCCACTGGCGATCGCACACGCTCCCGCACCGACACCTTCCTTAACATAGCCGCGATCGTAAGCTTGCAGTTGCCCGTAGCGAGATCCAGCAAAACTTAGCTGCGCCGCCAACAGAGGCACACCGCCGATCTCATTAGCGAGTCCTACAGTGTCTCCTGTAGGGTCTTCGGCCACCCAGCGCGTAGTCCCCACCGCAACTTGTTCGGGACGCCATAGCAGAGCATATTCACGGGCTAAGGCTTGCATCAAAGCGTACACTGCCAGCATTTGCGTACCCCCAGCCAGAAGCACCCCGCAAGTCCGACTCGCGGCGATCGCCATTGCCGCCACCGCTATTTGCATCGGATCGCCCACCGCCGCTACCAATTCCAGGGGAGTGCTGTTTTGTCCGCCAATTTCCCACTCAGCATTATTGAGTCCCGCTGTCACCGCAGCCAATTTTTGAGCGTGATTGCAGCGAGGATGAGAACTGTTAACTTTGCCCGCCGCTGCAATACCCAAACCCATTAACACGCCCAAAGCAGTAGTCGTTCCCCCAACTACGCACTCCCCTAAAATTAAATAGCTACCATTAGTTTGAGCAGCCAATTTAGCTCCCCAAATTAATCCTTGTTCGAGCAAATGTTTGACTGTTTCGAGTTCTAAAGCATTCCCAGAAATCAGACACTTTGCCGGAGTGCCGCCCAAGTCAATTGCAGGTACCGGAGGTGGGAGGGGCAAACCAGCATTAAATAGGTAAAGCGGAAGTTCCAAAGCTTCGACTACAGCGCGAGATATCAGTACCGGCGAGGCACCCGCTTCTAGGGGCGGCAAAGGATATTGGGGCGACGGTTGGGGGCCATTATACAAAAATTCTGCATCGGCTAAACAAGTAAATTGTCGATCGTGCGGGGTTGCTCCTGCTGCTGAAATCCCCGGAATTAAGCCAGTAGCGGTAAATCCTAACACGCAGGCAAATATCGGTTTTTGTCCCCGATAGCGATCGAGCCATCGCTGCCCCTGTTCTATTTCTGTATAAATACCAATCATAAATTAGTCATTAGTCATTAGTTATTAGTTATTAGTCAACAGTCAACAGTCAACAGTCAACAGTCAACAGTCAACAACTCCCAATAACTACTCTTCATAATCGATCAAAAGTTGCACCCAGCGCGGCGGCCGCGGAATTGAATTTCCCAAACGATCTAATAGCAGCAAAGCTACTAAATGCACTACAAATAAATAGACAATATTGTTAACTAAAATCATCCCGGCGGCGATCGCCCCAATTGTGTTCAAACTCGGTACATTAAGCCAGCCCAGCTTCACAAACACCCATTCCACCATCTCTGTTACCTGGGCCGTTACGTAAACCCATAGATCTTGACCCACCAACGCTGACAGCAGCCAAAACCGAAAAAAGAAGCCTACAGTACCAATGAGAGCGCCCACACTAATAGATAGTGACCAACTCGCTTTGCGCCTCCAAAGTCCTCCCAGCGCAACTCCCATAATTCCAAAAGGCATCACGTATAAAATGCTCCGCGTCGGGCCCATCAGTACCGACAGCAGCAAACCCGATACCAAAGCTGCCATCCAAGCTGCTCGGTTGCCCCAGCGCAAGTAAACCAGAGCGATGGGTATCGGGAAAAAAACCCGCAGCAAAGGCCCCAGTGGAAAGTAATAATTTACCAGCCAAATTAAGCTAGCGGTACTTGCCAAAAAAGCCGTTTCTACCAGCCTTAAAGGCGCTTCCCCAGAGGCGCGCTTCCCCGGATCTGGATTGGTGCGATCGCCAGCCCTTGCTGAAATATCGGCGGTTTGGGGTTCGTTATTTGTACTGGGTGAACTACCCGAATTAGACGCAGCATCTGCTGACAAAAAATCACTCATCCGATTTTAGATTTTAGATTTTAGATTTTAGATTTTACGGGACTTGCGCCCGATACGGCTGATTCCCGATTTTAGATTTTAGATTTTAGATTTTAGATTTTACGGGACTTGCGCCCGATACGGCTGATTCCCGGTTTCACTCTTTGGATGCTTCGCCACCAAATTTAATATTGCTCGCAGAAACCGGGTTTACGTAGGAACGCAAGTCTTATTTTAGATGGATGTTCTCAGCAAAAATTTTCAGCAGCATTATTTTTCGCTTTTGACTTCTTGGATTACCAAAACCGAACAAGATGCGTGGTGAACGACATAATTGCTGACGCTGCCGAGGAAAGCTTCTGCCAGCCCCGTGCGGCCACGCCTTCCCAAGACTATTAAATCTGCGCCCCAATTTTCGGCGGCTTCACAGATACAATGCCCCGGATCGCCGTCCTTTTTGCAGTCAAATTCTACCTGCAATCCTTTTTTTGCTGCAGCGTCGCAGTAATTTTTTAGCAAACCCGAAGCCTGTTTTACGTCGCTTTCCAGCCGCAAACGTTGAGCTTGATAAGCTTGATCCATTAACTCGACATTCATGCCCAAATCTACCGGAATTGGCACTGCTGTCTCCCCCAGCGTGCTGACAGTAACGCAGTTAAATAGCATCACCTGGGCGCGATCGCTCAGAGCTAATTCTAAAGCTTGAGTGAAGACGCGGTGGCCCAGTTCAGAATCATCTAAGGCGGCGAAAATTTTCTTAAAACTCACAGCTTTACCTCCTGCAGGAAATCATTAATATCAGTTAGTTAACAGAGAGTGCTTTTGAATCTAATTCAAATTAGCAATCTCTGATACTTCTAGACTAACAGACGCTCTAAGGCGTGCAGGTCGGGAATGCACAAAACGTCACGTTCGCGCTGAATAGTTCCTTTTTTTTCCAGCTTGCTCAGCACTCGCGTTACTGTTTCGCGAGCCAGCCCGCTGAGGCTGCTTAATTCTCTGTGTGGCAGGTTCGGTATTTCTGTACCTCCTGTTTCCATGATTTTTTTGCCTTGCCCCTCGGCCAAAAATAAGAGAATATCTGCTACTCGCGAGGTACTGTCGGACTCTCGCAAACGCAGGCGGCGGTTGACTTGTCGCAGGCGACGCGCCATCAGTTGAGCTAGGCGAATGCCTGCTAGCGGCTCAGTATGAATGAGCTGCACAAAATCCTGAGATGGCATATTGCCGATTAGTGTCGGGGCTAGGGTGATCACATCTGTAGATCGCGGTGCTTCTTCGATCGCGGCCATTTCCCCGAATAATTCTCCTTTGCCTAAAATATTCAGTGTTACTTCTTTTCCGTCTAGGTTGTAGGTGCGAATTTTCACCCAACCATCCAATATAAAATACACTGATGTTCCCCAGTCATTTTCGAGTAAAATCACTTGATTTGACGGATGACTGCGGGTAACGATGTGGACAGTTGCTCTCTCGATTACAGGATCGGGTAATCCTGCAAAAAAAGGAGTAGAAACTATCAATTGATTTATATTAGAATTCGGGTCTCGGGTGTTAAAGCGGTCTTCCATGAGGCCATCATTTTAATTTATGCGCTTGAGCTGCGCTGGGCAGTTACAAATAGCTTGCAGCCGAGTCATTCGATTTGAGATTCAAGATTTGAGAAACAAGGATCTAAATCGGCAATTTTACCTCTAAAGTTTTGCGGTCAAAGGCTCAATATGGTAATTAATAGCCTCAAGCTCTGATTTGGAGCCAGAAACTAAAGAATATACCATAATTTTTTAGATATATACCACTGAGCAAATTTTATTAACAAAATTTTAGCAATGTGGCAAACGACTGAGCCGATCGAATTACCTTTGAAAGCACTTCGCGAAGACAAGCTTAACACTGCTGAGAGATTTGTTGTCAGTCGGCCCTGCAGTCGAGAAGGCAGAATCCACGATCGCAAGGGGTGCAAGCACGGTAGACAGAGCCCAAATCCGAGCAACTGCCTAGAACCTGGCCAATGTCAGCACGATCAGCAAAATCCACAGCCATTGCAAGCCTAAATACTGGCGCTCTTGGGGAGCGAAACCCACCCACTTCCCAGCAAACTTTTCTGCTACCCCAAGATTATTGTACCATTAGTATCTAGCCATGAACACAGATAAAAGGCTATGATAAAAGGTTACTCAAATCCAGTATACGGGGACAATCCCGAATCTCGGTATCCCAAATCGCAAATTGTTTGAGGTTTTTTCCAAGTCGGTGAAAAATGAACAGACAGTGGCGCGCCACCATGCTAACGAAACTCGCGGTGACAGTGTGGGGCCCGCCGTTCAAGCAGGTGAAGGCAAAAGTTGGTCGGGACCACAGCTCTTACGAGCAGGAATCAGCCTCCGGGTCAGGAAACTCGCCCCTGAGTCGCAGAATTTGAAAGCACTTGCAATTGATAGAAGCGGGCATTTGGTGCGGAAGTACCGGTTAACCTATGATAGGCAATAGAAGCTATCCGAAGACAAAAGGTTAATTAACTGTTGTCAGAAAATATTAGTGAATTATTGACTGACTCGCATTCAGATTATTCTATCTATTGGCATCGCTGCCGCCTGACAATCAAGCATCCAGGATACAAGCCCCCGGATTCATTCCTTCGCACACTCAGGACCGGTGAAATAAAAAACCTGTATCCGATAAAGGAGCCCCCGAATTGATCTCGCGCAAGTCAATGCTTCAATCTAAAATCTAAAATCTAAAATCTAAAATCGATTGACTTCAGTCTTTTTTCGGTAAAGTTTCTCCCAAGCCGCATTCCCAGAGGTTCCGCCCTTGAATTCTCAGAAGTACAAAATTCAAGCACTGATTGCTGAGATAGACGAGGTACTCAGCAAGCCCGCACCCCGCTTGCCTTGGACGGGTTCTCTTGATACTGTCCACCAGCGCCAACTTTTAGAGCGAGTTCGCGCTTATCTGGTTTCCTCAGACTCAAAGCTAACGGCCCCAAAGGCCCCCGCCCGCCAAAATGTCCGCCCCGAACCAGTTCCAGTACCCAAAGTGCCTCTGCCCCCCCCTGGCCCCTCAGCAGCAGAGCAAATCATGCTGGCCGTAACCGGAGAAATCAGCCACCTGCGTTCCAGCCTGACAGGGCCGCTCCAAGAAGACATAGAAGCTCTGCGGCAAGAGCAGCAAGCTCTAATTCAAGAAATCAAACAGCTAGAAGCAAAACGGCAGCAGCAACAATCCCTAGCTCAGCAACAAGCCAACCAACAGCAAATCATTGCTGAATTTTTGCAGGTACTGAGTGCCCGCTTGGAAGAAACCTTGACTAGCGATTTCTCCCAAATTCTAAATTCCCTAGAAAATCAGTTATTACAAAGCATCTCAGCACCATACTCTTTGGGCAGTGCGCCTGATGAACAATCGGCTATTGACGTAACACTTAACCGACAAACCTCAGAAGAACACCCGCTGCTGACGCCAGCTCAGAGGTTCGAGCAAATGCAACTGTTCCAATCTCATGCTGACAGTCTGCTGATGAGTCTCGATTCGAGGATGGCTATCGTGTTCGAGGCTTTGCAAGCAAATCTGCAAAGCTATCAAGCTTCCTTGAGACAAGAACTTGAAAATATGTACGGTTTGAGCCAGCAGAGCGAGGCGATGTTCGCGGCTTTGGTCAACCACTTGGCCTCACAGTTGGGGCGAGAAGCGTCTTCCTACGTTCAACAGCCGATCGATTTAGCAAATAATCTCGAAACCGTTACCCCAACCGCCGCCGATCGATCTTCTGTCGCTCCCGCCCTTTCAAATACTCCGATCGAGCACTCAGCCCCAGAGACTCAGACGGGAGACTCGGTGCAGGAAATTCGCACCGGCGAATTCGGAGAACAAGACAGATTTCCCTACGCCGGTACAGAAATTTCTCCGCAATACGGACTGTTGAGGCGCGAACGCGACCGGATTCAAGCCCCAATTTTGCTCCCGGAGTTGGAAGATAATTTGTTCGGTTCTGCACCCGAAATATCTCAAAATGCAACTCGGTTTCCTGGCGGTGAATTGGAGAATAGCTTAACAGAAAAAAGCGAAGATATTGAGGATTTATATGCAAGTTTGTTCGCGGGAGAAGCGGTTCCTGAAGTAGAATTACAAAGCGAAATTTTTCCGGTAGAAAATCCTGTAAAGGAGACCCAAAGTGAAGGTGTACAATATCAAGAAGCGGCGACGGATAGGGAAACTGCCGCAGCGCTAAAAATGACCGAAGATTTGTTTGTAAATCTGCTGGATGAAGGGGAAACTCTGGAAGAGATTTTAGTAGATGAAGATTCAGACTTTGTAATGGGTAATTCTGTAGAGTCTCTAACTTTAGATACGGCAGATTTATTTGAACCGCAAGTGGCAACAGTACCTCAAGTTTCAGCAGCACCACCCTCAACTGCTGAGGTGCAAATTGACGGGGACGATCGAGAAAATCTAGAAACGGGTCAAAACCAAGGCGAGCAGTTCGACGCTGCGATGCCTGAATCGCCACCTTTGCCGTTGAGAACGCCTGCCGAAATTAGCCCAAACCTCCCCAGTGCCGAGTCTCATGTGCCAAGTATCGGTGAGGTTCAAACTGGCGAGTCCGGCACTTCGTCGCAGCGACTCGATGAGGAGTACATCCAAGCTTCGCCGGACGAGGATTTGCTGCCGGTCGAGGCATTAGAAGATGACCTCGATCGAGCTCTAAATTTGGACAACAATACTCTGGAACTTTTGGAGGCAGACCTCTACAATCTGGAGGGATTGGAAAATACTAGCTCCAGGCGATCGAATTTCTCAGCCGCTAACAGCTTGGATTTAGCCGCGAGTTCCCCCGAAGGCATTGCAAAAAATCCCTTTGCGGAGGTGGCAGAGGAAGAACTCGGCACGCTGGAGGATTTGTTCTCCGATGTTTTGGAACTCTCCTCGGATGATGAACCCTTTGTTTTGGAAGACGAACTTGAGGATGATTTGTTGGCTGAGGAAGACGACTCGAATTTGACGCTAGACGAGATTTTGGCTAGTTTGACCGAGACCGATCGACCTTTGACTGATTCTCCCCCTCCAGAAACTGCCGAAACTAACGAACTGCGATCGAGTCCTCCAGAAAGTCAAAAAAAAAACCTAAATTCGACAGAGAGTAAAGCAGGAGTTGTTGAGGGGAAAACCGATTTTAGCGAGTTTGCCGAAACACAGCAGCAAGACTCGGCTGGGCATTCTGCCGCAGGTGCGATCGCCCCATCCCCAGAACGCCGGAATTCTAGCTGGTATTTGGGCATTGATTTCGGTTCCAGCGGCCTGTCTGCGGCTTTGCTCGATCGCACCAGCGGCCAGTTGCACCCGATTTACTGGGAAGCATCGCAGGCTGAGGCTTGGGCAGCAGACGCCAGTTGTCGGATTCCCTCGGCTGCGGTGCTTGCCCAAACAGCCCCAGGAAGCCCAGGGTCAGAGGTGACAGTCAAGTCGGTGGGATTCCGACCCCTGGCTTTGCCTGCTGGAGAATTTTTACTGGAAAATTTTAAATTGCCTTTAAAGGTGGGCATTCCTTATCAGCGGGAGGCTGCTGGGATCTACGAACCGCTGTTGCAGTGGTCGCCCTTGCAGGCTTTTTCGATCGCCTTGCCGCTGCAATGTTTGCGGGCACTGCTGGCTACTTTGAACCCGAGTTTGCGGGGACAAAAATTTGACGGATCGGGGGAAGTTTTGGATTCTGCAATGTCGAGGGCGAATTTTACAGGATTGCCAGTTTCTAATTTAATCTGTAGGGCTTCGGGACTGACGCGAGAAACTCTCGATGCGGCGCTTTTAGACTTGCAGGGTGTAATTTTGGGGACTCCGGCAGACTGGTCGGATGTTTATATGTTTAATCTGCGGGAGGCGGTTTTGGGCGCGTCTCTGGTGGCTTCTGGTTCGCAAATTTTTGTGGTGGAAGATGCGATCGCCACTTTGCTTGCTGCTGTAACTCCTGTGAAAAATGACATGGAAGTCGAGTCGTCAGCCGTGGATTCTGCTAAGGACGGTGAAGAAGCTGCACCGCTGAGTGTGAATGCTTCGTCTTTTAGCGGGGGAACTTTGATTTTGAATGCGGGGGCGGCGACGGTGGAATTAGCTTTAGTTGAGTTGCCGTCCAATCTTCAAGATTTAACTCGTGCAGATTTTACTTGCCACAGTTTTGCTTTTGCTGGCGATGCTTTCGATCAGGATATTATCTGTCAGTTGTTGGCTAAAAATGAAACTTGGGGAATGTCGATCGATTTGCCACGTCCTGGCCATCCAGATTTGCCGAGCCGCTATCAATTGCAGCAGCGGTTACAAGGTTCTGCTTTTGGCCTGCAATTGTTAGAGGCGGCAAGGCAAATAAAAGTTATTTTGCAACATCAAAAAAGTTTTGCTTTGGATATTGGTCAGCAGCATTGGGATGTGAGGCGCAAAGATTTGGAAAGTCTGGTTTTAGTGCCTTTTGTGCAGCAGTTGAACCGTGAATTGAATGCTTTGCTCAGCCGCGCGGGGATGTCGCCGGCGGGGATTAATCAGGCGATTTGTGCGGGGGGTATGGGTGCTTGGCCTGCGATTGCCCGCTGGTTGCGGCAGAAGCTGCCGAATGCGATCGTGGTTCAAGACCAGGAATTGCAGGGCGATCGAGATATTTTTGAGATTGACAATTCTGCATTTTCTGTATCTCAAAGTACAAATTTTCCCCAAAAAATTGGTCGAGTTGCCTGCGGGTTAGCGAGTTTGGCTCTCTATCCTCAAATTTTGGATGTGTCGCAGCAGCAGTACAGCGACTTTTTTCTGCTGTGGGAATTAATGCAGGTTTTGGGCGGGGAAACTTTGAGCTTTCAGGAAATTTTGCAGTTGTTGGAACGCCAAGGCGTAAATACCCGCACCTGCGAACCCCGGATTTTGCGGATTTTGGAAGGAAATTTGCCGGCGGGACTTGTGCCTGCGGAGGAAGATTTCATGCTGCTGGCCGAGGAGTCGAGGCAAAATCCTGATTGGGAAGCAATTTGGGCTGAGCCGCTTTTCTTTGAAGATGTCTCACGGGGTTATCGTTTGAATCTCGAACACGCCTCTGTTGTTCGCGAATATTTAGGCAAACTCGCCTCTAGCAGCCAGCAAAAATTGTTAGAGCCCCTAACACTTGCTTGGGGTGTTCGCACCGATATTTATCGCTAAACGGCAAAAAACCCGGTTTCTCAGTAGAATCCTCCCTGTCTTCCGGGAAGAGTCCTAGTCGAAACCAGGTTTTTTTGCGTCCAGCACTAACTTTTTTCTGTAAATTTACGTAAGTTTACATAAACTTTATACGTTTTTATAGAAAACACATAGAAACTTTATAAAAGTGTGAGTGCTTTTTAAAGATTGTGCAAAGCTGAGCATTTCAGGTTCTGCAGATTTGGGATGGCTAATAAGATGGACGTAAGAGATCGTTAAAGTTGAGACAAATCATATGAAATTTCCGATGGGTGCCTCGTCGAAATCATCATTATCAGAAATGCTGTCCTTATTTTTTCAAGAATTTACTTACAGAGTCTGTGTATCAAAACAACAGCATCACAGATCCGTAACGAGCAAGGTAAAACGGTCGATCGATATTTTGGGTGCGCTGCTGGGACTGGCAATTGCTGCTGTGGTGGCGGTGCCGGTGGCAGTGGCGATGCTATTGGACGATCGGGGCCCGCTGCTGTACAGTCAAGTCCGCTGCAGCTTCCAAGGGCGACATTTCAGAATGTGGAAATTTCGATCGATGGTTGTCGATGCAGAAAAGCTCAAACATTTAGTTAGCAACCAAGCCAACGGTCACATTTTTAAGAATGAAAATGACCCGCGAATTACCCGCGTCGGCCGCTTCTTGCGGTGTACGAGTTTGGACGAGTTGCCTCAATTCTGGAACGTGTTAGTCGGCGACATGAGTTTGGTGGGAACTCGACCGCCCACTCCTGATGAAGTTGCTGCCTATGACGATTTTCACTGGCAGCGTTTAAATGTCAAACCCGGGCTGACTGGGGAGTGGCAAGTCAACGGACGGTCTGGAGTTAAAGACTTTAACGATATTGTGCAGATGGATCTCGACTATCAGGGCAAGTGGTCTGTTGTCTACGACATCACTCTGATTTGCAAAACAATTGGGGTGGTCTTGAGTAAAAACGGTGCGTGTTAGATAGGTAAGTTGTTTTGGGTTGTTTTTTTATTATTTTAGGAAAAAACTGGGGATGAAATAGTTGGGAACTGATTAAATATATGTTAATAGAATTAGCGATTGGTGACGCTTACGGTGCGGGTTTTGAGTTTGTTGACCAGCAGACGATCGAATTGTACAACAATCTCAACGGTTACATCAAGCATCCCCGTCACGATATCCCGCCTGGATGTTACACAGACGATACGCAGATGAGTTTAGCCGTTGCAGAAGCTATCGTCAGCCGAGAACCTTGGACACCGGAACTTTTAGCGAGCAAATTTGTTGCAGCTTTTCACCGCGATCGGCGATTTGGTTATGCTGGCAAAATGTACAATTTTTTGCTACAAGTTCAAGACGGAAAAGAATTCTTAGAAAAAATTTACTCTGCTAGCGATAAAAGCGGCTCTGCGATGCGAGCAGGCCCCATTGGCATTTTTCCTACTATTGAAAAAGTCATTGAAAATGCTACCGTTCAAGCTGCAATTACTCACAACACTCCCGATGGCATTAAAGCAGCTATAGCGGCCGCTTTGATGTCCCATTACTTTATTTATCAGCTAGGTTTAAAGAAGAATTTGGGAAATTTTCTAGAAAAGCACGTAGCTGGTGAGTGGTCGATACCTTGGCAAGGACAAGTCAGCGTTAAAGGTTTGGTCTGTGTTAGAGCAGCTATTACTGCGATCATGCGAAATGATAGTATGAGCAAACTGCTCCAAGATTGCATTGCCTTTTCTGGAGATGTGGATACAGTAGCCACTATTGCTTTAGCGGCTGGTTCCTGTAGCAGTGAAATTGCCCAAGACCTGCCAGAAAATCTGGTACAAGGATTAGAAAATCTATCTTACGGCAGAGATTATATCATAGAACTGGATCGACAGTTAATGAATTGCACGATCGACTTGTGACCGAAAGCATCCAGGATACCCGCCACGTGATTCATCCGTCCAGAAATAAAAAACCTGTATCCGATGAAACTTGCCGAACGTATTTATTCGTGGGGTCAATGCTTCAATTCTAAAATCTAAAATCTAAAATCTAAAATCTAAAATCGATTGACTTCTTCCTGATATCTGTTACATCCGTTAAATCCGCATTCACTGCGCGTTGCCGAACTTCTTTCTATTAGGATTAAGGCCCTGTCACAAATAGGGTGAATTTTTATGTATGTAGTTGCGTTTGGGCGCTCTTTCCTAAGCTAAGAGCGCTAAAGCGCAACTACATACTTTTGTTTAATTGTCCAGTTGGTCTGAGTCCTATCTATTATGAATTTGCCTAATTTGATTACTTTTCCTCGCTGCTGGGAGTGCCTTTTGTGCAGTAGTTTAACCGCGAATTGAATACTGTGGTCAGCCGTGCGGGAATGTCGCCGATGGGGATTAATCAGGCGATTTGTGCGGGGGTTATGGGTGCTTGGTCTGTGCCGCTGGTTGCTGCCGAAGCTGCCGAATGCGATCGTGGTTTAAGACCAGGAATTGCAGGTCGATCGAGATATTTTTTAAATCCACAATTCTCTATTAAATTCTGTATCTCAAATTACAAATTTATCACAAAAAAAAATAGTCTAGTTGCCTGCGGGTTGGGGAGTTTGGCTCTCTATCCTCTAGCAGCAGCAATGCCAAAAATTGTTAGAGCCACTCACACTTCTTGGGATGTTCGCACCGATAGTTATCGGTAAGTATATAAACTTATCGAGCGCCCTTAGATAAAGCTCATAGGACTTACGCAACTGTCACACTTAAGTCAATTTGTAGGGTGCGTCAGACCTCGTTGTTATTGGTCGATTATTAAGGGTTTCAGGTTTCTGGCAACCCCTATCAATTGTGCCAGTTGCGTAAGTTTTGAATAAAAAAAAACATACCCAGAACTCGGAGCACTTACAGCAGAATTCAGGAGTCAAGAGCGTTGCCCTGACGAAGGCCATAACAGCGAATAGCCAGAATTAGTTTGTGTTTTTTACGTAACAATACTTAAATTTCTTCTAAAAATTATGCTTTTTTAGAATGAATTTACAAAAAATTTATAAAAGTGTGCTTTTTTTTAAAGATTGTGTAAAGAAGAGCCTTTGCCGCTTGTGGGAAATTTGGGGCTCTCATAGGATGTAGCCAGATTCAGCCATTAAAAATATTTGAGTCTAAAGTCTAAAGTCAAGACCAATTTTTTCATGCTCTTCAAAACCTAAATTTTCACTTTTGGGTAACTACAAATGGTAGCGCAAAACTTTAGTAATCAAAGTTTGGTCGGCAATAACTTTAGTGGGCAAAACCTGAATGGTTCCACATTCTTCAAAGCCCGACTAGAAAACGTCTTGTTCAGGCGCAACGCTCAAGGTACCCGCACTCAACTCAGAGGTACTAACTTTGAAGAAGCCTTTCTACTGAATGTAGATGCAACGGATGCAATTTTTGCTGCCAATACCAGTTTTGAACCGGCGACTTTTTATAAAGCGACCTTAGAAAACGTCAATTTCAGTCGCGCAAACCTAACTGGAGTAAATCTGTCGCTGATCAGCACAAAATTCATCAACCTGTCCAACGCCAACCTGACCAATGCCATTCTCCATGAGGCCAATCTCAGCGGCGAACAGTCGGAGCGACCGAACCTAAGGGGAGCAAACTTTACGGGTGCTGATTTCTATCAGGCGAATCTGAAAGCGGCTGACTTTACGGGTGCCAATTTGACGAATGCCAAATTCCAGGCTGCTGGTCTGGAAGGCACCTTGTTGATCAATGCGAACTTTACTGGCGCTCAATTCGACGCATCGACTAATTTCACAGACATTATCCTCAGCAACGCCATCTTTGACCTTGCCAACCTGAGTGGGGTTAATCTGACCGATACCAACCCACCCGATGGATTGACACTGACAACTTCTCGCTTTCGCGGAGCCGATTTGACTGACTTTAGTGCCGAAGATGTCAATCTGGCTGGTGCTGACTTCAGCGCCCATGCAAATGGTACGCGCACTCAAATGGGTGGTGCTAGTTTCGCAGATTCTGAGTTGAACAACGCGAACCTGACTCAGGTGGTTGCAGAAGGCATATTCCTGGACGGTGCTGATTTGAGCAATGCAATCATGGTTGGTGCTGATCTCAGTAATGCCAACCTGGCTGCCGCAATTCTCGTTGGCGCTAACCTGACGGGTGGAGTCGAGTTAGACAACGCTTTTATTGAGAAGAGTAATGTGGCTGGAGCCAACTTTACAGGGGCAAACCTGGCAGGCGCAAACCTCAAGGAAGCGGTTGGGGATGACCTGACCAACTTTAGCAACACCGATCTGTCAGGTGCCAACCTAGAGGTGGGTAGCTTCATCGGTACCAACTTCACCAATGCCAACTTCACCAATGCCAACCTGGGCAAAGCCAATTTCACGGGTGCCGTTATGGTCGGGGCGAACATGACTGGGGTCAATGCAGTCGATGTTGTGGGTCTGACGATGGGGACTGGCGGCAGCGATACCGTGACTGGAACCGGAGGCGACGATAATGTCTTCGGGCTCGACGGCAATGACTCCATCCAGGGCGGTGATGGGGATGATTACCTGGATGGCGGTAGCGGTGCTGATATCCTGACCGGTGGTCCTGGCCATGATGCGTTGTTTGGTGCTGCGGGAAATGACACCCTGACGGGTGGGGGTGGCAGAGATACCATTCACTACCGCAGTGGTCATGGTTCCGATCGCGTGAATGGTTTCACCCTCGGCTCCAGCGGAGACATCCTATCCTTCAGTGGCATTGCAGCGATCGATGTGGTGCCATCGGGCGCGAACACTCAATTGCGATTGGGCAATGGCATTGCTGGCGATGCCGGTTTTGGTACAGGCGCGCTGTTGATCACCCTAGCTAACACTTCATTTACGGCAGCTCATATCAGCACCAATACCAACTCTGCCAACAGGCCAATCTTCCAGTTCTCGTAACCTCAATTCGGAGTCTGTGTAATGGGTGCTCAGGGTTTATTTTTTCTATCGAGGCCTCGCTCCCCCCCCTTTTTCAAGGTTGGAAGGGGGAGTTGTGAGGATTGCCAGCGGTAACGAGGCACCGACTTCTAGGGTGCATTAATAACTTTGGGGCTATGTGCCAAGTTCACTTGATATACCTCACCGTCTCTTCATGAGCAGTGATTCTTTGACGCGACCTTGAGATGTGGTACCGAGGTAGTCTTACCTTTTATCCACGTTTGTTTAGAGTCTCTCAATGCCCTGCCTGTGGCGACTTGTCTACATTATAGCATCAAGCCGTCAAGCGAAGGATGGGGTTTAAGACCCAAATTTTCGATAACCACGAGAAATTTACATAACACTAGGAGAAAATTATGGCTATCAGAAATGGAACTCCAGAATCCGATACCCTGACCGGAACCAATAACGCCGATGTGATTCGCGGCTTTGGCAAGGAAGATCTGCTGTATGGCTTAGGCGCTAACGACAGCATCTACGGTGGAGACGACAAAGACACTATGTATGGTGGTGCTGGAGCCGATCGCATCTACGGAGAAAACGGCGAAGACGATCTATATGGTGAGGATGGTAACGACTTCCTCTACGGTGGGCTGGAGAAGGACAACCTGTATGGTGGAATCGGAGCCGATCAACTTTTTGGAGATTCAGGCGAAGACTCCTTGTATGGCGAGGATGGCAATGACATCCTGTACGGAGGATCAAATGCCAACGATGGCAACGATGGCAAAGATTACCTCGATGGTGGGGCTGGAAAAGACCGAATCTATGTGGGTTTCGAGGACACAGGATTGGGCGGTGTTGGCGATGACACCGTGATTGGCGGCTTTACCGATGACGTGATCTACGGCGATGACTCAGAAGGTTTAGTGTTTGGGGGAGCGGATTCCCTGGTTGGCGGCGACGGTAACGACACTCTCTACGGAGAAGGGGACAGCTTAGCGGGCGGCGGCAACGATATCCTCGATGGCGGCAACGGTAACGACACCCTCTACGGCTATGCCGGAGATGACCTCCTCAATGGTGGCGATGGCATTGACTTCCTCGATGGTGGCGATGGCAATGACATCCTTGATGGTGGCGCTGGCTCTAGCACCCTGTTAGGTGGCACTGGCTTAGAAACCATCAGGGGTGGCGCTGAAGGCGACTTCATTGATGGCGGAGAGGGCAATGACAACCTCAATGGTCTGGGTGGCAATGACACTATCTATGGCGACTACGGAGTTGCTGAAACACTGGCTGGCAATGATGTCCTCAATGGTGGCGCAGGCGATGACTTCCTGGATGCTGGTGCAGGTGTCGATCGCATCATCGGTGGTGCTGGCATTGACCTGCTTTTTGGCGGCGAAGATGCGGAAACTCAAACCGCCCGCGACACGCTAACCGGCGGGGCTGACACCGACTACTTCCAGTTGCTGTTCACCGATTTTGTGCCCGAACCAATCGATCCCGGTGAGCCAGTTGTTACTCCTCCTGCTGGTGACTACATCGTTGACTTTGTGAAGGGGACTGACTACTTCTTACTGGAGGGGATTACCTTTGAGCAGCTATCGTTCCAGAATATCTCGCTGACAGTTAACGGGGTTGCTACTCCAAGTACCCGGATCTACGTCACGCCTGAAGCCGGAATTCCGATTTCTCAAGCGGAAACGCTAGCTGTGGTTCAAGGAGTGCGTCAATTTAACGCCTCGCATTTCGTTGAGGAACCACTCATTTAATTAAGCTGAGATGTTGCACCATTCTCAATAAGCTTTTTAGGAACAGGCTTTTTGGCCTGTTCTTGAGAATGGTGCAAGATTTAACTACCAGCCGGGAAGTCCCGGGCGTATATTTAGAGGGGATTAATCAGAGCGCTCGGCCCCGTACCCCGTTGGGAATTACTCCTTGGGATGAAAGGCTCGTCGGGTTTCGGTACGGAAACCGACAATTATTCTTTTATACCCCAAGATGCTCGGGAAATACTCTGATACTATATTAGCAAGTGGGGGTGGAACTACCTCACTATAAAAAGCATGAGAAAAAAAAGGAAAAAGAAGCCTGCGGTCTAACTGTACTCAGTTGACCGTCAGGTTTGTTCACGTAAATCCACCTGATTATCAGTCGTCTAAATGTTAAATTAAGGAAAGCCTTCGTAGAGTAGCCCTTAATTTTTGATTTATGAATTTGCCTAATTTGATTACTTTTTCTCGCTTACTGGGAGTGCCTTTTCTGCTCTACGGTTTGTACGACCCAAGCGCTCAAAGCCGCTGGATTTGCACCGCGATTTTTGTGGTAGCTGCGGCTACTGATTGGCTGGACGGCTATTTGGCTAGGAAGCTGAATCAAATTACCGATTTGGGCAAGTTTCTCGATCCTTTGGTGGATAAATTGTTGGTGCTCGCGCCGCTTTTAGTGTTGATTGAGTTGGGGAAAATCCCGGCTTGGGGAGTGTTTTTGATTTTTGGTCGGGAGTTGACAATTGCGGGGTGGCGTGTTAATAAAACTACGATTTCGGGAGCTAATATTTGGGGGAAGTTGAAGACGGTGAGTCAGATTGTGGCGATCGCACTTTTAATTGCTCCTTTGTCTGAAGCGTGGAATTTTCCCGCATTAATTGCTTTTTGGGTTTCTGTGGCTTTAACTTTGATTTCTGGCGCTATTTATCTGTGGCCGGAAAAGACTGGTGAGGAAAAGTAAGCTACCTTCTTGATTACTTGTTCCCAAGCTATTCCTGGTAACGAGTTTAATTCCTATTAAACTAAGCCGAAATCAAGCGACCTTTCGGTTGAGGAATAGAACGCCCCAATTCCTGAGCCGTCTCAATCCACTCCTGCATAACAATCTCTATATTTTGTAGTGCTTCTTGATAAGTTTCGCCATCCGCAGCGCATCCTGGTAATTCCGGCACTTCGGCAATAAATGCTTGGTCTTCTTGACTCCAGTAGAGGATAATTTCATAGCGAAGCATCGTTTTCACCTCCTAGTTGGTGTTTGAGAATTACCTCACGAATTTGCCTGACTTGATAGGCTTTGGCTTGCGAGCCTTTGGGTTGAAGATTTAGGATTTCTTCCACACCATCTTTAGCAAATACAGCATATTCCATGTATATGTAGTACACACAATCTTGCGATCGCCCGTGTAAGGTGCGTCGCCACCCGTCAATCTTCAAGTTTTATCCAATATCTCGGAGCGACGCACCCTACCGATTAACTGATGATTTTAACAGTCCTCTTTAGAGGACTTTTGCTATTAGCCGGGGGTTTAAACCCCCGGCGGACTGGGGGAAAAGCGAGGATTTATCAAGATTACTTCCCCTTAATAATGACTCCCAGATTTCCGGTAGTGCACCGCTGTCACCCCGTCATTTTTCAGCAAATGACCGTTTTCAATCGCCGCATAAACTACCCAGTGATCGCCACATTCCATCCGACTTATCACTTGGCATTCCAGATAAGCTAGAGCATCAGTCAAAACCGGACAGCCGTTGCTAGCTTCCATTGTTTCGACTCCCGCAAATCTGTCTTCTCCCGGAGCAAAGTTTTTCATGAAATACTTCCGTAACTGTCGCCCTTCGGCTAAGATATTCAGCACAAACTTATCTCCGGCGTACATCAAAGCTTCGATCGATCGATCTTTCGCCACCGCAATCGTCACACCGGGCGGATTAAAAGTTGCTTGCGACACCCAGGAAGCCAGCATCGCACTGCTGACATCCCCCCGCTTCGCCGAGAGTACGCACAGCGAACCAACGAGTCTCCCTACTGCTTGTTCAGTACGATCGCTCCCCGCTGCTAACTGCGGTTTCGGTGCCCGCAATTTTTGCGATCGAATCAAAGCTTGAGCAAAATCCGTTCCCGCTTCTTTGCACTCGTGAATCGTCGCAGCAGTAGGCTTAAATTTGGCTCGAATCGGCTCAAATCCAATTCGATAGCCAGCATCTTTCAGCTTATTTTCCACTAAGTCGATCGCCTCTCCACTCCAGCCAAAAGAACCGAAAACCCCCGCTAATTTGCTCTTAGTTGCGGTAGATAAAACAATTCCCAAAGCAGTTTGAATTTGCGTCGGAGCGTGTCCTGCTAGCGTGGGAGTTCCGATGATAAATCCCGCGCATTTTTCGATCGCCTCTTTAATTTCTCCAGGTTCCGCAAATTCGCAGTTGATACTTTCCACCCCAACGCCGGCTTTAGTAATTCCTTTGGCGATCGCCTGCGCTAAAGTAGCGGTATTTCCGTAAGCCGAAGCATAAATCAAAGCAACTGTCAAGTCTTTTGAATTTTGTTGCTGGCTCCATTCCCGATACAAATTGCTCAGTTCATTAAGGCCGTAACGGACGATCGGGCCGTGACCGGGAGCATAAAATGCTGCTGGTAAATCGGCGAATTTATCCATTGCTGCCAGCACTTGTTTTGCCTGAGATGCGTGCAGGGAATCGTAATAATAGCGCCGATCTTCGCTGTAAACGCTCCACCCTTCATCGAATACTTGGTCGCCGCAAACGTGAGCTCCAAATAGTTTGTCAGTGAACACGATTCGAGTGTGCGGATCGTAGGTGCAAAGTTGGTCAGGCCAACGGGGAGTTGGAGTCGCGATGAATTTTAAGGCGTGACCTTTTCCTAAGTTGAGAGTTTCTTCTCCCCGAACGACCATAATGTTTAATTCTTGGTCTGGAAAAGCGGCGCGCAAACTAATTGCCGCAGGATTCGTGCAAACCAAAGCTACTTCAGGAGCTAATTCCAACAGAGCTTTAATTGTTACTGACCTGTTAGCATTGAAATGCCCCAAAATTATGTAATCCAGCTTGGTCAAGTCCACCCGTTGCTGTAAAAAATCGATGTAATTTTGAGTAAAAGATTCCCCCGGCGGATCGAACAAAGCAGTTTTGTCAGCTTGAATAATATAGCTATTGGCTGTCGTACCCTTTTGCAGCGAATACTCGACTTCAAATTTGAGTCTGTCCCAAGTGCGCGATCGCAGAATAAATGTATCAAGTGCGATCGGGATAAACTGCACATCGCGGGGTTTGGCATCCGATGCGAGTCTAGGAGTCAAAGTGTTAGTCATTAATTGCACCTATGAGAAACTGAACTACAGAACTTCTTTTGATTTCGTGCCAAAACTTGGTATCTACAATGTCAAACTTTGCACCTCTACCCTGTAAATTGGTATCCATGTCAGTCAGAAATTCCCTGGTTTTCAAATCATCCCCAATTTGGATAAAGCTCACTCCAATTTCTTCATCTTTATCTATTTTATTGGCCGCACTTACAAGAATTTCGGCAACAGCAGCGGTATTTTCGGGTCTTTGATCTAAAACTGCAACAATTATTGCTCCGTTTTTCCCTTTGGGATTTGGTTTGCTTGCGAAATAATCGCTAAAAGTTGCTTTCAGAGCTTCTTCCAAATTAATTTCAGTGGGTTTTGCTGAAGCCGGTTCCGTATTTTGTCGTTGCAAAATTTCAGCTAACCGGGCAACATTTGAATTTTTATACTCCCACATCGGAGTAGAAGCTTCATAAAGGGTGATGCCGTCGCTGTCAAATTCCTGACATTTTTTTGCTAAGTCAATCAGAGATGCCTGTGCTTCTACCCATTCCTCGTACCAAGGATGGTGAGGGTCTCTGCTGGCATCGCTTCTGGCAATAATAATTGTGTAATCTCGGTCTTCTAAAAGATTGGCAGGCATTGGCAATTCCCCTATTAAAATGAAGTCTAAATGACAACGGTTTGCCCTGTTTGCTGCTTGGGGCGCACCCAACACCCAGAAACCCCGTAAGGTGCACCACAAGCACCCAAAGTTGAGAGTTTTTGGCTAGCCAGTTGTGTCCTGGACTGTAATTGTAGGGTGCGTCAGTAGATAGTCGTTGACATCCACCCCGACCGTCGCGGACGGGGATTCCCAAACCTCACGATTTGAATTTCTGCTTCTTCGCAACTGCCTCTACCCTAAAAGAGATTTGGTCTTATGTTCGCTCCACAGACTAACCCCGCAAGAGAAAGCGGTTTTTACGTATCGAATACCAAACGGAATTCTTCTTCGTTTTGATTCTAGGGATGTTTACCATTGCCCCGTCCTCTTTTCCCGGTCTACCGATTTTGCTTCGCCGCCAGCACAAGGCTGAACTTCGCTCGTATAGGCTGTTTGATCCATCGTCTCGGGTGGGTCGTTGACCAATTATATTGTAATATAAAGCCGTCCTAAAAGGACGGGGTTTCTACCCAATTTTCTGATGATGAAGTCGAATAAAACATCGGCTGACGCACCTTACTAATAGCTTTGGGGTGTGTTGATTCAGACAGTCAATCAATATATCGTTGAATTTCCCTATTGGTTCTGACAACAGTCAACCGTCAACCGTCAACCGTCAACCGTCAACTGTCAACAGTCAACAGTCAACTGACAACAGTCAACTGTCAACCGTCAACTGACTTCCTAATAGTGATTTCCAACTTTTCGGTGGTGAACTGCAGGCAGTGCATCGGGATTGGAGACGCGGCCGTTATCGACGATCGCATATACGATATGATGATCCGAAAGTTCCATCCGGCTCACTACTTCGCATTCCATGTAAGCCAAGGAATCTGTCAAAATCGGAGAACCGTTGGTTGCGGGTTGAGTTTTAACTCCGGCAAATCGATCGGCACCAGGAGCAAAACGCTTTAAAAAGTGCCTCATCAAAGTTTGATAATTGCCTTCTTCGAGCACGTTGAGAACAAATTTATCTCCCGCGTGCATCATCGATTCAATCGCCCGATCCTTCGCAACTGCTATTGTTAAACCCAGCGGTTTAAAGCTAGCTTGCGTTACCCAAGAAGCTAGCATCGCACCGCTAACCTCGCCTTTTTGAGCGGTAATGATGTACAGTCCGCCGCTGATTCTTCCCAAAGCTTTATCGAGGTCGCTGTCGAGGGATTTCATCTGTTTTACAGCTTTGTCCCGCGTCAGCCACTGTCCCAAGTCAGTGCCGGCTTCGTCGCAAAGTTGATAACTCGCTTCTGTCGGTGATTCTTTAATTAAAATGTTGGGAAATGCTTCTTTTAAACCCAACTCTTTGAACTTGTTTCGCAGCGGGTAAACTGATACGTCATCGCCGCCACCGGATTCACACAAACCGAAAGATTGTTTGTTATTAGCCGCAACTAAAATTGTGTTGATAGCAGCTTCGGCATTGACAGCAGCAGTACCGCCACTCGGCGGCGAACAAATTACGATGCCGGCAGCATTAGCGACAAGTTCAGCAACTTCTTGCAAGTCGGCGATTCTCAAATCCATCATTTCCACAGCGACACCGGTTTTGGTGATACCGTGGGCGATCGCTTGGCTGAGTCGATCGCTAAATCCGTAGTCGGAGGTGTAAAATACCGCTACAGTGGTTTCTGCCTTAGCTTGCGCTTGGCTCCACTTTTTGTAGCGTCCGGTAAGTTCAACTACGTTGTGTCGCAGCAGCGGCCCGTGACCGGTCGCAACTAAACCGATTTCTCCCAACTCTGCCATCCGCTTCATCGCAGCGAGTACCGATCGAGCATTGGGAGCCATCAAACACTCATAATAAAAGTGGTAATCTTCCTCAACTGCTGCTAAATCGTCATCAAAGGTGCTGTCGGAACAGTAGTGCATCCCGAAAGCGTCGCAGGTAAACAGCACTTGAGTTTTGCTGTCGTAGCTAAAAATAGTATCGGGCCAGTGCAAGTTCGGCGCCGATACGAATTCGATAATGTGGCCGTTTCCTAAATCTAGTTTGTCCCCGTTTTTGACTACCAATCGCTCAAATGGTTGGTGTACAAGGTTTTCTAAAAATTGAATTGCTACTTTTGCCCCCACGACAATTGCTTGGGGTGCCAGCGCCAGCACGTCTTTGACTAAACCGCTGTGGTCTGGTTCGGTGTGGCTGATAATTAAATAGTCAATCTCTTTCGGGTCAATTTCGCCCGTCAGAGTTTCCATGTATTGCTGGCGAAACTTCTCGTGCGAGGTATCGACGAGGGCGGTTTTTTCACCGCGAATGATGAATGAGTTGTAAGTTGTACCGTTTTTGAGCCCGAATTCGATGTCAAAGCGGTCTCTATCCCAGTCCAGGCATCGAATTGCCGTTGTATCAGGGGCAATTTCGACTTTTTCCACCGTCAATCTGCGTTGGACTCGTTCAGTCAGCGCTACCATCAGTGCCTCCTTGTCTGTTACCCATTACCTTATTGTCTTCATTCTGACACGTTTCTTTTGTAAATCTTTATCAAATTTCCTATCACTCAGTTAAGCATCCCAAAAGTGTTCTCTATCTCTTGACAAAAAGCAAATATGTGTGGTATGGAAAGCAAGTTTGATCGATTGGGCGATCGAGGTACTGAGTTTTGCATGGAAATTGCGATCGAGCAGTCAATTAGTTAGTAGCCACTTAACTTGTACAAAATGTGCAGTAAGACGATCGCATAAAAAAAGCCCAAATCCACAGGGCAAAATCGATTCAGTGAAGTAAAGCTATGTCCGAAAGTTCCTTTGATAAAACTAATTTGGGGTGACAATTAGGACAGTCGCAACAGCCATTGCAGGAGTGGTGGGAACTAAAAACTGCCCAAAATATACCGAATGTCAAAGTGCCATCTTGGTTTGATTCTCCCATCTTGTGGGCGATCGCTAAAGCCACCTTTTGGTTAATCTTAGCATTGCTCGCAGTCGGGGCGAGTTGGCAGATTTGGCAACTGTTACGTTTTTATATTCATAATTTCAAAAAGAGGAATCAAACAACAGATGGCAGTGCGAAACAAACAATTAAAGATTTGTCCGTAGCAGAGTGGTTGTTGCGATCGCAAAAGTTGCAGCAGCAAGGCAAATACCGCCAAGCTTGCCGCTGTCTTTACATGGCGGTGTTGCAGCGGTTAAATGATGCGGGAACCGTGGTTGACCAACCCAGCCGCACTGATGGCGAATATTTGCAATTAATCCAGCAATTACCCCAGCCAGTGCCTTACGAAACTTTGATAAGAATACATGAGCAACTATATTTTGGGAATACGGAAGCTGACGCCTCAACCTTTGAACAGTGTCAGCAAGCTTATCAACAAATTAATGATTAACTAGGTAAACGCCAAAAAACAATAATATCCAATCGATAATTTTAGGGTCTGGTTTTACAAACAATAATTACCACAAACCAACAATCTCAAAAACCCCCACCCAATAGCCAATTGCAATCTACTTTTTTCAATATACAAGAGTTCAAGGTCGTACTCGAATAATGCACGTAGCATCTAAGAGTACGACCTTGAAAGGGTGCTATCAGACCGGACTAGCAAATGGGTTGAATGTGACGAAACTAGCACCAGCAATGGGATTCGGGTCGAGGTCGCCCACAATCAGCCCTGTAGGTGAATCCCATTAGTTGTCGGTGCCAGCGACTGTCACACAGCGAAGATTTTACCTGCCTACCTCACTTTCTTGAAAAAAGCTGTAGTGAGGAATCAGACTGATAAAAAGCATTTAACTACTTGCGGGACATATTAGTAGAGCAAGGATTCCTCGCCCTACTAACAGTCTTAAAGCAGAGTAATTGTAGTGTTTGTCGGAGTGCCCAGACTCGTATTTGGGCCAAAGCTTAAATTCACCGGCCCACCAGTCAAACCAGGACGATTGTAAATTGCCAGACTAACGCTAGTTTCACCCGGATTAAAGTTAACCGTGCCTCCCGAAGAAGTCACAGGAAATGAACTTAAAAGGTTGTAGTCTTGGCCCAACACAGGTGGAGCACCACCAGCAGGAGCAATCAAATAGTCCACCGAAGCCACAACCGAAGTATTGCCAGTCCGATTAATCGTAACACCTCCAAAACCACCATCAAGAATAGAATCAGGAGACGAACCGTAAAAGAAGAAAGTCGGAGCCACAAAATCAGGATCAATAATGCTCAAAACTGCCTGTGACGGACTAGCCAAACTGCCACCAGTCAAGAACAAATTCACCGTTTCAGGAGGCTCCCCGATAGGGCCACCAAAAAAATTGTCAGGAAAAGTTGGAACCCCAACTTGTACGCTAGTTTGTCCGGCTGCAAAAATGATCCCTTGAGTCACACTGAAGTAATCCGGAAAACCAGTAGAGCCAGTAGAGTCAGCAGTACTGTCACTCGTGCTGAAGATAATCACACTCTGTTGCGAAAGGTCGCCACTGCGATTGATGGTAATCAGCGCATTTTCGCCCTCCGTGGCGCTGTAAGTATCCGCACTGAAGAAATAGCTGGTTGGCGGCACCACATCATTAATCGTCAAAAGTGACGTATTACTGCCGACATTGCCACCCAAGAGCACCAAATTCACCGTTTCCGGCGATGATTCCAAACTCAAATCACTCAAAGCCGTCACAGTGAAACTAGCGGTAGTTTGCCCCGCAGCAAAATCCAACACCCCCGTCGCCGTCCCAGTGTAATCCGCTGGTGAACTTGCCGAACCGTCAAGAGTAGCGTAGTTAATCGATGCCGCCGCCGTGCCACCGGTGCGAGTAACGTTAATCGTAGCCGCGCCGCCTTCAGCCACCGTGTAATTTGGTTGGGCGAACTCGAAGAGACTTGGAGACGTAGGCGCCGGAGGTGGGGGCACATCATTAATCGTCAAAATTGACGTATTACTGACATTGCCACCGAAGAGCACCAAATTCACCGTTTCCGGCGATTCCAAACTCAAATCACTCAAAGCCGTCACAGTGAAACTAGCGGTAGTTTGCCCCGCAGCAAAATCCAACACCCCCGTCGCCGTCCCAGTGTAATCCGCTGGTGAACTTGCCGAACCGTCAAGAGTAGCGTAGTTAATCGATGCCGCCGCCGTGCCACCGGTGCGAGTAACGTTAATCGTAGCCACGCCGCCTTCAGCCACAGTGTAATTTGGTTGGGCGAACTCGAAGAGACTTGGAGAGGTAGGCGCCGGAGGTGGGGGCACATCATTAATCGTCAAAATTGAGGGATTACTGACATTGCCACCGAAGAGCACCAAATTCACCGTTTCTGGCGATGATTCCAAACTCAAATCACTCAAAGCCGTCACGGTGAAACTAGCGGTTGTTTGCCCCGCAGCAAAATCCAACACCCCCGCCGACGTTCCAGTGTAATCCGGTGCACTGCCTGCTGAACTTGCCGAACCGTCAAGAGTAGCGTAGTTAATCGATGTCGCCGCCGTGCCACCGGTGCGAGTAACGTTAATCGTCGCCACGCCACCTTCAGCCACCGTGTAATTTGGTTGGGCGAACTCGAAGAGACTTGGAGATGTCGGCGTCGGCGCCGGAGTTGTCCCCGGCGTCGGCGGCACATCATTAATCGTCAAAATTGAGGGATTACTGACATTGCCACCGAAGAGCACCAAATTCACCGTTTCCGGCGATGATTCCAAACTCAAATCACTCAAAGCCGTCACGGTGAAACTAGCGGTAGTTTGCCCCGCAGCAAAATCCAACACCCCCGCCGTCGTCCCAGTGTAATCCGGTGCACTGCCTGCTGAACTTGCCGAACCGTCAACTGTAGCGTAGTTAATCGATGTCGCCGCCGTGCCACCGGTGCGAGTAACGTTAATCGTAGCCACCCCGCCTTCAGCCACCGTGTAATTTGGTTGGGCGAACTGGAAGATACTTGGAGATGTCGGCGTCGGCGTTGGCGTCGGAGTTGGCGGCACATCATTAATCGTCAAAATAGACGTATTACTGCCGACATTGCCACCGAAGAGCACCAAATTCACCGTTTCCGGCGATGATTCCAATGTCAAATCACTCAAAGCCGTCACGGTGAAACTAGCTGTTGTTTGCCCCGCAGCAAAATTCAACGCCCCCGCCGCCCGAGTGTAATCCGCTGCAGTGCCTGCTGAACTTGCCGAACCGTCAACTGTAGCGTAGTTAATCGATGCAGCCGCCGTGCCACCGGTGCGAGTAACGTTAATCGTCGCCACGTTGCCTTCAGCCACCGTGTAATTTGGTTGGGCGAACTGGAAGATACTTGGAGATGTCGGCGTCGGCGTCGGCGTCGGCGTCGGCGTCACATCAAGGCCTTGATATTGAATACTCCGCACTAGGTAGTCGGAACTATCGCTTTTGACGGAGGTGGTAGTGGCGTAGGCAGCGGTGGGGCTATCGTAGTCTTTGGCGGAGAACCGTAATTCGTCAAAAGCAACGCTAGTGGAATTTGCTTGTATCTGGAATGTGAAATTGCCATCGGTACGATCGCCAATGAAAGTCACTCCATCTGAAGACACAGAGAGAGGTTTTGGAGTGGCAGGAGCGTTGACGCGAGTGATCGTAAAATTGCTGGCCGATACCGGCGCCCCATTATTAAAGAGTTGCAGCAAACCAACTTCATTACCTTGATCGTCCACTGTAGTAGAACTTGATTTGGGAAGTAATCCACTCAGGCCGATCGTGGCGCTAGTAATGTCTTTGTTATCTGCCCATTTCACCTTCAGCACCTGAGATTTATTGGTGTTGGGGTCATAGTTGATTTCCGCCCGAAGTTTATTGACATCGGTGAACCAACCAGGATAATCAGATGCGACACCAATACCACCGGGACCGCCGTAGCTCAACCAGCTTTTAGGGTTTTCGTTCGTTGCTAAGGTGAGGTTGCTGATGACAGTAGGGTTAGTGTAGTTCGTTTCCACGCCATCAAAAGCTATCCCAGACAGTTGGATGCCTTGATTCTGGGCGGCAGTAGGCCATTGTGTAATTAGGTCACTGATGCTGCTGTAATTAGTGTTTTGACCCAAAGAACCATTGAATGAAGTAGCCATAGCTTCTCCTTTGATGATGAGTAATTAATGATTAGAAGTGACTGAAAACCAGAGGTTGGGCTTTCTTTATCGTTATCGGTCACTGCAAGAAAAATTTCGTCATAAGTAGGTGCAGGTAAATCCAATAAAAATGCTTACCCTGCCCAAATGCTTGCCCAATAAGCAGTTCAAGGCTTGATTGCCCCTGATTAAATGTTAAGTGTAATTACTTCCCTACTTAATATAGATGCTTATTCTGGCGCTGCTGAATCAAAGCTTGTAGGGGTAATTCTAAGTGCTTAGCCCGTCAGCGGTGTGGCAACCACGGGGGGATTTGCCCTACAAATTGCATACCCTATTCAGCAACGCCGGTTCACAATATCTTTACAATCTAGATATCGTGGGTTGACTTTCCCCTCTCTCTATCATGGCTTAGAACCCCTGTCTCTGTAAGTCGGAAAAGTCGGATCCTAAAGTCGGAAAAGTCGGATCTTTGCCATGAGTACATAATTTAGGATGTTGCTGAATACAGGTATGAATTCAAGATTGCCAAATGACTATAAGCCCGCTTGAGGGTGAGTTGTGTAACATCAAGCGAAAAGTTGATTTATACCTGTATTCAGGAACGCGATTATTCCTTACTTTCATCATCAATAAGTTTTATCCGGAAAAATTGCGATCTTTTTTTCTGCCCCATAAAAAGCGGGTTTTCCATATCTGTAGAGGAGAGCTTAAATCCCACATTCGCCGCCCCCCAAGAGGCAGCTTTCACTGCTTCAGCGGACAAAAGTGAATCAGCAGAGACAATTATTAGTAAAAATACTTAGAATTTTATATGCCTAAGCATAACTCAGTTGGGAATTTCTGAAAATTGGGGTTCGGGCGTAAGTTAAATCTGATTCCATTAAACGGAACTTACCCCGTGTGCGGGGTTAAGTTCCCTCTGAAACCATTGCCAGGTGAGACTTGCCCGGAGCGTCCAAGTCTTTTATATGACTACAATCTCTTACAACCCTTATGTGGCGGGGTTTTTGCTTAAATTCATCAGAGAACAATACTCTCGCCCTAAATATTAAGAAAATCTTAAATACATGACTGCGGTTTGTCGGCAGTCAAGTCGCTAAAACCGAGACGGGACAAAGAATACAGCCCCCAGAACTACCCCCGCAGGGGGTAAGTTCCGATTAAAAATGCGATCGTAAAAAACCAAGTTTATTGGTGATCCGTAATGTGATTGACGATCGCTAAAAGATGTCGGCGTTGCTGATTTACGGTACGAAACGCTAAATATGCCCGTCGTCAGAGAAACCAGTATCCACAAAGCTTTTGGATTTTAAAATTATTTTTTTCATACCCTGATTAAGCAACGCCAAGAAGTCAAATGGGTTCTATACTACTGCCAGAGTGACCAAACAGGGTGAATCTGACTAAAGCAGGAATTATACACTTACCCTCCTCTGATTTGTCAGCGGCAGCTCTACAATAAACTCACTTCCTTCGCCAACCTGACTGACGCAACGGATCTTGCCACCGTGAGCTTGGACAATTACCTGATAGCACACTGAAAGTCCCAAACCAGTGCCTTTACCCACAGGTTTAGTAGTAAAAAATGGGTCAAAAATCTTGTCTTGAATTTCTGCAGGAATGCCACTTCCCGTGTCGCGGACAGAGATTGTTACCCAGTCCGGCTCGCTTTGCCAACTGCGGATGGTTAATTCCCCCGGTTTGCTCGTTAACTGAAGGGCATCTAAAGCATTGTCAATCAAATTATAAAATACTTGGTTAATTTGACTGGCATGACATTGGACGGGCGGCAAACTGCCGTATTGCTTGTCTATTTTGATATGGGTTTTTAGCTTATTTTGCAGCATCAAGAAACTGCTTTCTAAACCTTCATTTAAATCTACGGGTTTTAATTCAGCGTGGTCTAAACGAGAAAAATTTCGCAGCGTCATCACGATCGAGCGAATCCTCCCGCTTCCTTCCCGCATAGAATTGAGCAGTTTACCAAAGTCTTCTCGAATGTAATCGAGTTCTAGTTCTTCATTGATTCTGACAATTGCTGCCGCTGCTTCCGGGCAGGCATTTCCGGCCTGTTCTAGAGCTTCGTTCAACGCTTTAAAATATTCTTGAGCGTGAAACAAGTTAGCGTGGATGAAATTGTTGGCGTTGTTAATTTCATGAGCAATTCCCGCTACCATTTGCCCCAAACCTGACATTTTTTCGCTTTGAATCAATTGCTGCTGTGTCGATCGCAATTCTTCTAACGCAGCCTGCAACTGCTGGGTTTGAGCTTGAGATTTTACCGCAGCATCTTGGACTTGGCTGTAAAGTTCTGCTTGCTGAATGGCGATCGCCATTTGGTTGGCTATTTGGGATAGCAACTCCATCTCTTGCCGCTGCCAATTGCGGGTATCCCCGCACTCGTGAGCAATCAGCAAACCCCACAGCCTACCGGGAAATTTAGGATTATAGCTTCCGGCTGTGTCGGAGGTATTTTCTTCAGTTCTGGATGTAACAATTGGCACAATCAGATTAGCTTTTACCTGCAAACTATCTAAGAAATCGACATGACAAGGCTCTAAACCAGCATTAAAAATATCATTAATTGCTTTGACTCGCCCTTGCTGGTAAAGATCGGCGTAATCTCCCCGGAAACACTTATCAGCCCCCATATCTCCTAAAATTGAAGGCCAAGGAACAGTCATGTTTTCAACAACAACTTTTCCTTGCCAGTTGTCTTGAAACTGATAGATAATTACTCGATCGCACTGCAACAGTTGGCGGACTTCCCTCACCGCTGTTTCCAGGATAGTTCCCAGATCCAGGGTACTGCGAATTTGGTTGCCAATCAGCCGTAGCAGCGATTCTCGTTCGGCTTGGCGCCTGGTTTTGCTATAGAGTTTGGCTTGATTGATCGCGATCGCCAATTGCGATCCTACCCCTTCTAAAAGCTGCCTTTCCCAATCAGTCCATTCCCGTTCGCGATCGCACTGATGCAAGCCAATTATGCCATTCACTTCACCTTGATAGCGAGTAGCTACTGCCAGCATTGACTTAATCTCCAAAGCTTCGGCAATGTTTCGGGTTTGTGGGTTCAATCCCGGAAAATCGAGAAACTTCGTCAATGCTAGGGACTCTTGCTGAGACACGACGGCAGCCAAATGCGGGTTGTCACTCATCGGTACTTTCATTCCCAGTTGAATCGGATAGTCCCCCGCGTTGTACTCTCCGCGCGTAACTAAAGTTTTTTCTGTATTTGATTCTTTGACTAAAATGCTCACGCGGCTGCACTGTAATGCTTGCCCGAGCAATCTGCAGGCCGATGTCAAAATTTCTTCTATGTCAAGTGTACTGCGAATTTCGTTATTAATTTGGTTCAGCAAGTTTGATAACTGAACTTGCTGCTGCATCTGCACAATTATGGCTTTTTGTTGGTCTACTTCCGGCAGCGAAAGACTTTCTTGCTGCATCCAGTTTTCAGATTCAGGCAACCGCGAAGTTACTCTGTGCCAGGGGTTTTCGTGTTCTTGTATTTGTAAAGACATATTTACTCAGCAGTTGTACAGTATTTTGATTGAGTCTGGTTTTATAAACCTGTGCTTACCCCGCCAACAGCCCCATCGCAGCTACCAGGACTTTTGGAATATCTTAAGACATTATAAAGGATGCTGCCTGAGCAAAGCAATTATTTGCTTTACAAATATTTATATTTAGCAACTCTGCCCTCTGCAGCCGACAATACTATTTGGCGCGTGGCATGGAACTTGGTCAATCGATGTTAGATTTGAGATTTTAGATTAAAGAATTGAAGCATTGACCCCACGGATAAATTCGGGACCGCCTTTATCGGATGCAGGTTTTTTATTTCACCGGTCCTGAGTCTGCTTTCGGAATGAATCACGTGGCGGGTATCCTGGATGCTTTAGCTCAGATGTCAAATAGAGTTAACCGCCCGTTTAAGCGAATAAAATTCATCTAAAATCTATCTTTAGTTCAATGTTTGCGCCGGCTAGCTCAACATGGAAAATTCAATTCCCGACAATTTTCGTTCGCCAGCAAGCACCGACAACATTACTTCTGGATGGATAGGTAAAGCCCAGATTAAAATAGCTTTGGCGATCGGCAACTCCCGACTGCACTGGGGATTATTTGCGGGCAAAACTCTGAAGAAAACATGGGATACAGAGCATCTCAATGCTGATACTGTTTCCTCGCTCTCGGAGCAGGAAAAGGCAGAATATTTGGTGCAAACAGTAAGGAGGTCTATCGAGGAAATATCTGCTCAAAATCTCCTTTGTCTTCCTGCTACTCCCGCTTTTTCTAATCCTCACACACTTTCTTTCGTGCAACTGCCTCTAATTTTGGCTTCAGTAGTTACCCAGCAAACAGCAATTTGGCAGAGTTATCCTGATATCCGAATTATTACTTTAGACCAGTTGCCGATCGGGGGACTCTATCCTACCCTGGGAATTGACAGAGCTTTGGCTTTACTGGGCGCTGGCAACCAATTTGGTTGGCCAGTTTTACTTATAGATGCTGGTACAGCTTTAACATTTACTGGGGCTGATGTCAATAGGTATTTAGTTGGGGGCGCAATTTTACCAGGTTTGGGTTTGCAGTTATCGTCGTTAGGTAAAAAAACTGCTGCATTACCTTTAATTAGCCTACCACAAAATCTGCCGCACCGCTGGGCGACAGACACTGCTGGAGCAATTCAAAGCGGAGTTGTGTATGCGACGGTGGCAGGAGTTAGGGATTTTATTGAAGATTGGCGATGTTTGTTTCCTGATAGCAAAATTGCGGTCACGGGGGGCGATCGCACTATGCTTTTAAAATACCTCACCGCAGCCTTTCCTGATACAGCCTCCGGCTTAATTGACGCACCAGAGGCTATTTTTTGGGGAATTAGCCTGTTAACTGTTGACTGTTGACTGTTGACTGTTGTCATTTGATCAATGACCAATGACCAATGACCAATGACCAATGACCAATGACCAATGACCAATTCACCTAGCAAACTCGCGAATATACTTAGCGACAACATCCGGGGCTTCCTGCGGCAAATTGCTTTCCCCCGGACTGACCAATTGCAGTTCGGCATTAGGAGCCAGAGCAGCATAGGATTGACACAGAGACGAAGCTGCAGGAGTATCTTCAGAACCGTGCAACAGCAAAACAGGCGCTTTCAGCAAAGGCAAATTCTCCTCGACTAATTCCGCTGTAATTTCCGCCCGCCGCCGCCCGAACAGCAACTGCACGGCAACAGGGGACTGCATCAACTGCTGTCTGAACTTTAGCAATCCGTCAATCTTTTTTTGGCTACCCAGCAACTTAGCAATTGGATAGATCGATCGCAGCAACCACAAAGCCAGCGGAGGTTTGCCCATTAGCCAGCTAGCCGTCTGCCACCGCCCCCGCCGGTTGCCAACCTTGACACCTTCTGGGGCCAACAACACCAAACCCTGAACTCGATCGGGATATTTGATAGCGTAGCTGGTGGCCACCCAGCCGCCCAGAGAGTGAGCGATTAAATAAACCTGTCGCAACTTCAAAGTATCGATGTATTGGGCGAGACATTCTACTTCCAAGTCGATCGAATAATGCAGATTCCGGCGTTCCGAGTCGCCAAACCCCAGCAAATCCGGTGCGAAGCAGTGGTAGAAGGGGCTCAAATGTTCGATCGTCCTCAGCCACTGACTGCTGTCGTGCCAAGAACCGTGCAAAAATACTAAATTCGGGCCTTGACCGACTTCGTGCCAAAAGATTTGCCCTACAGAGAGTTTGACCCGAGAATTTCGTAGCGGTGAGTACATCCGGTTAAATATTTAGTAATAAAAAGATGATTAATTTAATGTTCAGAGTTTGTGAATAAAAGTAGGAAAACAGTGAAAATTAATTCCACATTCATAACAGACAATTTTTGAGGGCGAGGTAATTTCCGACTTTTCTCAAATTTGGATACCCCGCCGATTTACGCCAAAGTTGTCAGGCCTTGAAAATAGTCCTGTAAGTGTTGGTCGTTATCGTGGCTGAGTGCGCCCTCCGGCAGCGATGCGGGCAAAAAAGCCTCAACCTCGCTGACTTCAAGCGTATCCTGAACTTGCATCTTTCCCTCGACCTCTGCTGCCACCACGATACAAATCGAGTGCAGGCGAGGGTCTCGATCTGCAGCGGAATAAACACCCACCAAGCGACGGATTTTGACTAAATCGAGTCCTGTTTCCTCCGCTAATTCCCGCCGCACAGTTGTGGGAATATCCTCTCCCCAATCCACCATACCTCCCGGCAGTGCCCAGCGACCGTTGTCGCGGCGGCGAATTAACACAATTCGCCCGTCAGGCAATACGGGAATCACCGCAGTACCAGTGACGGGATGTCGAAAAATCAGTCCCAGCACAGTTTGTACAATTTGCCACAATCGACGCATAAACTCAAAAGCTTGTTTAGGAGAAAGTAAATTCAGACCTCCTAGCTCGCAGCTCCGGGGTCTTAATTTTTAATTTTTCATTCAGGCCAGAGGTCTGGCAAGTCTGCTAATATCTCCGCTGCGTGAGATTCTGGTTTGACTTTGCGGTAAACCTTTTCAATCCTACCATCAGGGTCGATCGCGAAGGTTGATCGAGTAATTCCCATAAACTCTTTTCCCATAAACTTTTTGAGTCCGTAACAGCCGTAGGCGGTAGCGACTTCGGCGTTTAAGTCGCAAAGCAAGGGAAAAGGCAGTTGATATTTAGCTGCAAACTTGGCGTGGGCCGCGGCCCCGTCTGTACTGACGCCGAGGACTGCTATATTGCGCGACTGGTAATTTAAGTAAATGTCGCGAAAGCCGCAAGCTTCTTTAGTACAGCCTGGGGTATTGTCCCTAGGGTAAAAATAAACTACAACTCGCCGCCCTCGAAAATCTGCAAGATTGAAAACATTGCCTTGCGCGTCGGGCAGGCTGAAGACAGGAGCTACGTCACCGGGATTGATAGTCATTTGTCGTATTTTGTCAAGAGTTTATACAAATCTTCTGCAAGATTGACAACATTGCGTCCCGATCGCACCCAGATTCCCAGTGACTTGAATCCCGGTGTTCTTTTTTCTGGGTCTTGTACCGGGTGTGCTATGATCGTCATCGGTCTAAAATTGAGTATAACTAGCCCACGTAAAAACTTAACTGGATTAGTTGAGTGCGTAGTCACACCTAACGGTGTTGCGGTTTAGCTAGGCAGACAGGAATCCCCACACTATACCGATCAAAGGTTAGTGTGGGATAAAAGGCGCGTCAAACTCCTGATTCCACCCGTTCATAATCTCAAAAGCATAGCTTTGAGCCGTGGAGAGGTGGACAACGAGACGAACCAATTCCTTTTTATAATATCAGTGGGGCTGGACGTGTTCCTCACTTTAAAACGCCGTAGAGGGAAACGATGGGAGTACCTTGAAGGAAGTTCTCGATCTCCTTAACAGGACTCAGAAGCCTAAACCATATCGCTTGCGATTGTTGTGGCAGCGTCACGAAAGCTAAATTTGAAGAAAACCTAGCTACAGAAAGAGAACCGATCGAGTACGGTAGGACATACCGGAATTTACGCTTGGGGAGAAGACACCTATATTTTGGCTGGAGAAATCCTGTTACAAGCAAGTGACTTCGCTGAACCAAGAATCTCAGTCACCAAGAGTGCACAGAGTGTCAAACTTAAGAATCCCTGGGCGTGAAAGCCCGGGGACTGTCAATGTTTATTAGTGAGGTCAGAATGGCTAAGCGCCGCAATCTCAAGAAAGAGAAGGCACAACGAAATCAAGCATACGCTCGCAAGTTTCGTAAGCGGAGAAATCAAGATATGTTCTCCAACAAGAGAAGACGATTTGACGGCGGTAACGGCGGTGGCATGGGCGCCATGAGCGGTGGCGGCAGAGACAAAGACATGGCTGCTGCTGAAGATTAATTGAGTCAGGCTATCTGCCGAACTTAGAACCAGAGTGGAAAACACGCTCGTTCTAAGGAGAGATAGCCAGCCGGAATTTGTCCAATAATTCAACGATGTTTAGGCGAGATGTTTAGGCGATTCGATCGCGCGCAGCGATAAGTGATTTTCTCACTTGTTCAAACCCGGTACCCCCGTAACTATTGCGAGCTGCCACCACTTGCTGAGGTGCGATCGCGCTGTAAATGTCTGTCTCAAAGGCTGGGTGCAAGTCTTTCCACTCCTCAAGTGTCAAATCTTTGAGGAGTTTGCCCCCCGAAAGGCAAGTTTTGACGACTTTGCCAACAAGGTTGTAAGCTTCCCGGAAGGGAACGCCTTTGGCGGCCAAGTAGTCGGCTACGTCTGTAGCGTTAGAAAAGTCTTCCGTAACTGCTGCGGCGAGGCGATCGCCATTAAACTCGATGCCTTCGCGCAACAAAATGGTCATTGCTTCCAAGCAACCCTTTACCGTTCTTACGGTATCAAACAAAGCCTCTTTATCTTCTTGCAAATCTTTGTTGTAGGCCAAAGGAAGTCCCTTCACTACTACCAACAAAGCTTGTAAGTTACCGAACACCCGCCCCGCTTTGCCCCGCACCAACTCCGGCACGTCGGGATTTTTTTTCTGGGGCATGATGCTAGAACCAGTAGCGCAGCTATCTTTGAGCGTAATAAATCCAAATTCGTGAGAAGACCACAAAATCATTTCTTCTGACAAGCGGCTCAGGTGTACCAGAATCAAGCTGGCGGCAGCGAGAAATTCGATCGCAAAATCTCGATCGCTCACTCCATCTAAGCTATTAGCATAAACCTTGTCAAAATGCAAGAGTTCGGCAGTATAATGTCGGTCGATCGGGAAAGTCGTCCCCGCCAGCGCGCCACAACCCAAAGGCGAAATATTCACCCGCTTGCAGATATCGCCGAGACGTTCCCAATCGCGATCGGTCATTTCAAAATAAGCTAACAGGTAATGAGCCAAACTGATCGGCTGAGCGCGCTGCAAATGAGTGTAACCGGGAATTAAAGTTTCCACGTTACGATCGGCAAGATCGAGCAAAACCCCTTGAAATTCCCGCAATTGCTCCCGAATTTCGGCGATGCGATCGCGCAAATACAAGCGAGTATCAGTGCCGGCTTGATCGTTGCGCGATCGGGCAGTGTGCAACTTTTTCCCAGCATCCCCCACGATATCCGTCAGCCGCTTCTCTACAGCGAAGTGAACGTCTTCTGCATCAACTCCCGGAACAAAAAGTCCTTGGCGGTATTCGCGGCGAATCTGTTCCAAACCATTGACTAACTGTTCGCCTTCTGCTGCGGAAATAATCCCCGTTTTGGCCAGCATTTTAGCGTGAGCGACAGAACCAGTCAAGTCATACTCAATCAATTCAATATCGAAGCCAATACTAGCATTGAATCGGGCGATCGCCGGGTGCAGCGCCGATTCAAATCTTTGACTCCAAGTTTTTTGTTGTGTTGTCATTGCTCAAGCTAAAACTAGATTATATCTCTCTTGCAGAAGTCTATAAAAACCGATTTGTAGCAAAGACTTTAGTCCTTCCTCCGGTTTTTATTCTGGACTTTAGTCCTCCATTCCCAATTCGGCAATAAAAAACTTAACTCCTGACTACAAACTTTTTATACATCTTTTGACCCGAAAAAACTGAAGTCTGGACTACAAAATTGTGAAACTTTTGCTGCATCAGAAAGAAGTGAACTTTGGGCTACAAACCTTTTAAATCCGTTCCAGATACCTTCGGCGACAATAACTCTAACGAAAAATCCCTTTAAAGAACCAGCCAACAAAAATACCTATAATAAAAGCTCCTATTTGACCAGTCGAAACAAAATTGTTCCAAGCTTTCTGGACATTGGTAAAAATTTCGTAACTTTGAGCCAAAACCACCGTCGAACTCAAATGAGATTTCAAAACTAACACGTGAGCGACATCGTTCCAAGTAATCGAACTGGTTAATCCAGCAGTAATTTCCGGCATTAAATTAACTATCATGGTGATTTTCTCCTGCTAAAGGTGTTACCCTCAGTACAACCAGTGTCATGTCATCTTCGTTACGATTGCCGATGCCGATAAACTGGTGTACGCGATCGAACAAATAATCCAAAATTTCTTCAGACTGCTGATAATTTTGACAGGCCCACTGAAAAGCCGAGGTCAAGTTATCCTCATCAAAGCGATCGCCCCTTTGATTAGAAGCATCGGTAAATCCGTCTGTGTAATAAATAATAGTATCTCCTGGCTGCAATTGCACTTGAGCTTCTTGGTAATGCGAATCAGCATCCAGGCCAATTAACATTCCCTCCAAAGTATCAAGCTGAAGAATCGAATTAGTAGCAGCTTGCCACAGCAAAGGCGGGTGGTGAGCAGCATTGCTGTAAGACAAAACGCGAGTTTTCGGATCATACTCCGAATAAAACAGAGTCACAAAACGGTGGGAATTTTCCAAATCCGCGTGCATAACCCGGTTTAAATGTTGCAAAATTCTCGACGGCGAGTGGCGGTTCAAAACCTCCGCCCGCAGCATACCCCGTGTCATCGTCATCAACAGGCCCGCCGGTACTCCTTTGCCCATCACATCGCCGATCACAATGCTCCAGCGGCCCTTGTCGATTTTGGACTTGAGATTTTTAATTAGGGATGGGGGGTGTTCCCCCTCATTCTCCTTGCCGATCGGGTCATAGTCAGCGGGAATAAAATCATAATAATCTCCGCCGACTCTGCTAGCAGTTTGGCAGCGGGCGGCCACGTCAACACCGGGAATTTTGGGACAACTGCGGGGTTGCAGCCGCAATTGAATTTCCGCCCCGATTTCTAACTCTCTGTCTAAGCGGTCTTTTTCCGCCAACTTAACAGTAAGTTCGTCTTTGCAAATAGCCACTGCGGTTTGATCCGCCACCAACCGAACTAATTTCTGTCTGCTGGGAGTCCAGAGATATTGCGGATCACTGCTAAAAACATAAAGCCGTCCGCGTTCCAAATTGTTGACTAAAATTGGCGCCCCAAACAAATGAACATCCGGGCCCAAATAACGACCGACTTGCAGGTCTAGACTAGAAGTTTGCCCAGAGGTTTCCGAAAACGTTCCAGCAGTAGCGCCCGCACCTGCTGTAGCTTGCCTGGTGGCTATTTCCAGGGCTTTTCGCATATCTTGGCACTGCCGTCCTTCCTGACAATGCAACTGCTGGAACCTGACTTGACCGTTGGGTTTGAACAGCACTAGAGCTCCCCCGTCGGCGTCCGTAACGCGAGTCGCCACCAAAGGAACCAACTCCAAAAATTGGTTGAGATTGTTAAAACTTCGCAGGGCAAATCCCAGCGAACCCAACATATCTTGAACGTTGTGCTGATATCGGTGCAAACGCGCCACCAGTTCTTTGAGGGCAAATACTGGCGTCGCGTCGGTGGAATTGCGACCCGAAGGGCGGTCAGCAGGTTGAGGTGAGGGGCGATGCAAAGGCACAGCAGTCATTTTAAATTTGTGATTTTCGATCTTAGACGGAGGAGGAATGATTGAGGACTTAGGGGCCACTTCAACAGAAACCCCTTTTTTTTAGAACAAGTAGTTTGGTTTGAGCCAGTAGGTTCGGTACTCGGAGATTGGTATCAACTTAAGTCTGAAATTCTTCAGCAATCTCGTTTATCGCTGAGTCTAGATACCCCTAAATCCACGCCCCTTGCTTTATTTGGGGTGCCCCAAGACCGCAGCGGCTTCCCTTAAGAAGGGGGACTTTAACCATTTGCTGTCGCCCTTCTTAAGGGGAGGGTCAATCGATTTTCGATTTTCGATTTTCGATTTTAGAGGCGACCCCACGGATAAATGCGGGGGCTTGAGGATTTTCGATTTGAGATTTGGGATTGATTCCACGGATAAATCACGTGCCGGGTACCACCTTTGAAATTCCTGGTCAGGGGTATCGGGAAGACTGTGCAATCAGACAGCAGACTGATACTAAATTTGAGCTTAATTTGACACACTACTGGCGCTTTGAACCCAACCCAGCAAGAACAGGGGGAAGGTATTGTTTCTAGGTATTTAGTTTTCACTCGCCGTCCGTGGTGGCGCAAGTCCTGCGATGGTAGTTTGAGGTTAACGATTGGAGATTTTGAAACTCTGTATCCGCCTCCAAAAATCGGGGCGGCTGGCAGATACCTCATCAATCTAAAATCTAAAATCTAAAATCTAAAATCGAGTAGGGCTTCCACAAATTCGTAACTAGAAAACGGGCGCAAGTCTTCGATGCTTTCCCCGACTCCAATAAACCGGATGGGCAGACCAAGCTGCTGCACTACTGCTAGGGCAACACCACCTTTAGCAGAACCGTCGAGTTTTGTCAATACTACTCCGCTTAATTTTGCCGATTCTGCGAATACTTCTGCCTGTCGCAAACCATTTTGACCCAGTGTGGCATCCAAAACCAGTAGAGATTCTACGGTAGCGCCTGGGGCTTTCTTATCTACAATGCGACGGATTTTACTTAATTCGTCCATCAGATTTTTTTTGTTTTGCAGGCGGCCTGCGGTGTCTACGATCAACAGTTCTGTGCCGCGGGCGCTGGCGGCGGCGATCGCATCAAACACGACAGCAGCCGGATCGGTATTTTTCCCTGGGTTGGCAATTATTTCGACTCCACTGCGGGAACCCCAAACTTTCACCTGTTCGACGGCGGCGGCGCGGAAAGTGTCGGCGGCAGCAATCAGGGTTTTGTAGCCGGATTTTTGGGCAATATGGGCCAGTTTGCCGATCGTCGTAGTTTTGCCCGCACCGTTGACTCCTACGATTAACCAGATGTTAAAAGTGTCTTTTTCCGGGGCAAATGTCAGGCTGTAGGCGGGATTACCGGCTGCGGTTTCGGCACAGGGAGCGTCCAGAATGTCGCGCAGGATGGTTTTCAGGTAGGCTAGAGCCTGTTCTGGCGGCAGCACTTCTTGTTTGAGTCTTTCTTGGAGGCGACTGATAATGATGTCGGTGGCTGCGACTCCGACATCGGCTTGCAGGAGCAAAGTCTCAATTTCGGCTACTGCGTCTTGATTGAGTGGCCCTTGACCAACGATCGCCTTTAGTCGATTAATTAAGCTGCGACGAGTTCTTTCTAAGCCTTTCCGCAGTTTTTGCAGCCAAGTGATTTCTTCAACTGATACTTGGTCTGGGCGGCGGCCTTGACTGGCTAAGATTTCTGAGGACCACAGGAAGCCTTCGTCAAAGGCGAAACCGGGAATTTCTTCGATAATTGCGGCTCTCTCGGCGGCGGCTGCAATTACGTCTGGTTCTTCAATGGCGGTTTCTTTGAGGCGTTCGATGCGCTCCATGCGATCGGCCTGAGCTCTGGCCCAAAACGGCAGGGCTTCCCCTGCTTGGCCGTCGGATGCGAGTGATTCGGTTTCTACAACCTCAGTTGCAGGTTCGGCAATTTCTATATTTTCTGCTGTAACTTCTAATTGTTGAGCAACAGGTGCAATGTCTATCGCCCCGGCTGTGGGTTGCAGAGTTTCGGGAATTTCTGCTGGGTTGGCTGCATCGAGTTCGCTTGCCTCGGTTGCTTCCACTGTTGCTGGTGCTGCAACTTCTGGAACTTCTGCAACAGTTGGTGCTGTGGGTGCTGGTTCAAGTTCGATCGGCTCGGTTGCTTCAATAGTCGCCGGTTCTGCAACTTCTGCAACTGTCGCGATTTCTGCTTCGGCTACTGGAACATCGGGCGCGGCTGTCTCAGAAACTTCTGTTTCTGGTTTTTGCTGTTTTTGAATATTTTTGTAAGCAGCTTTTGCCCAATTGAGATAATCTTCCGCTACAGCAGGAGAACCTGGCTCTGCTGCATCTGTTTGAGGCTCAACCGGTGCGGATTTTGCCGACTCATCTGGCGGCTGTTCGGGGGTTGCCTCTGTTTCAGAAGATTTATTTTCGCTGTACTGGCGACGAAACCAATTAAATACCATAGTTGATGGGGAATAGAGAATAGTTATTAGTCATTAGTCCTCAGTCCCTAGTGTAGAGCCGATTGCGGATTGCCAATCACTAATGACCAATGACTGCTGACTAAGGACTACTGACTAAGAACTAGGGACTAACAACTTCTGCATTGATTTTATCGACTACTCGGCGGAGGACTCCGTTGATGAAGCGATGTCCATCGTCACCGCTGTAGCGTTTTGCCAGTTGGACGGCTTCGTTGACGCTGACTTGTTCGGGTAAGCCTAGATATAGCATTTCGGCGATCGCGATTCTCATGATATCTCGATCGATCCGGGGCAACCGTTCTATTTGCCAGTCTACAAGAGCTTCCGAGAGCAATTCATCAATTTGAACACGGTTGGCGCTGACTTTGGTCAGGATTTGCAAAGCGTAGGTGCGGACATCTTGCTGGTTGGCTAGCTGGATCAGTTCTGGAAACTCCATTGCTGAACCGAGACGGTTGATTGCGGTTTGGGTTAGTTCGACTGCTTCCCGCACCATTGCTCTAGCACTTTGTATATCGGCGGCACGGATTTCGCTGGCAAGCAGTTTGTCGCTACTCCGCTGCACTTCGGATGCTGCTGCTTCTAAGGATTCTTGAACTTCTGTTGTCAGGGTGCGGATGGCGGCGAGGAGAACATCTTGCAGTTTCTTGGCTTCTAAGAGTTCTGGATTCGTCGGCAGTTGGCTGATGCCGAGGAGTGCGAGTTCGCGTGCTGTTTCGCGGGCTTTTTTCATAATTTTTAGATAGGAATTGAGAATTTAGGAAGTTTTTCGATCGCGCGCGGACTTGAACTTTAGCAGAAAACTCGACTAAAAGCGGTACAAGACCAGCCATCTGACTCGCCAGCGGCGGGTGGTTTACAGATACTTCGCTGTCAAACCCAAGATTTATGCTCGAAACCGGGTTTCTGAGTTTAGGCTTTCTCGGTTTGGGCTGGTTTTGTCGAAATATTATCTGCTATGGGGAAAGTTTACACGGCCTTACGGGCGACTAAAGATGTCTTGGTTCAATCTTCTTCGACTGGGACAGCCTGGTATCTTGATTCGGATACCAAGGGTTCGAGTGTTTTGCCTTTGATGTTTTCGGGGGTTACTGCAATTGAGTTGCTGGGGTTGACGATGCCGCCGGAGATGATGACTTTAAAGGCATCTTCGATCGACATTGACAAATTGACTAAATCTGCTTCCGGGACTATAGCGTACCATCCGGTAGTGGGGTTCGGAGTGGTGGGGATGAAAATGCCGATCGGGGTTTCACCGGAAAGGTGAGGTGGGATGTCGTTACTCTCGATCGTACCGGTCACAAATGCTAAAGTCCAGATTCCCCGCCGGGGATATTCCACTAACACCACGCGGCGAAATTTGTCGTTTGATTTGAGGAGGGTTCCCAGCAGTTGTTTGAGGGTTTTGTAAACCGAACCGGCTAGGGGAATTGCCTGCAACACCCGTTCGCCAAAGTCTAGCAGCCACTTACCGAAAATGTTGCGGGCCATTAAGCCGATGACTAAAATGCTCAGCAGGGGTACAGCCAGCCCTACTAAAAGATTTAGCAGATTCACCAAAATCGGGTGGAGTCCGTCAAAAGGGTTGATCTGCTTGGGAATTTTGGTGAGAAAATTGATCACCCAACTGGCGACGGTAATTGTCAGCCAGATGGTGGTAGCTAAGGGTATCACTACCAATAGTCCTGCGATCAGGTCGTTTTTTAAGTCTTGTTTGATGCGTTGGAGCACGGCGGGTCAAATCTCCTCGTAACTGGTTCCCAATAACCTGAATAAAGCTGAGACTAAAGCAACTGCACGGGCTTTACTGGATGTCACCATAGACGATCGTCTTCAATTCTGCTAAACCCTACCCTTTCTGAGGGGGAAGAGTTAGGGATCGCCGGTGCTGTACCTTTATTTTAAAGAATTATTGCAAGTTGGCGCTTGATTTTAATATATGCGGGCTGTGCAGCAGCTCACCGTATTGTATATTTTAAGACATTTTGGGTCGGTTCAATCAATAAGCCGATCGGTCAATCGATTTTAGATTTTAGATTTTAGATTTTAGATTTTAGAGGCGACCCCACGGATAAATGCTCTTTCTTGAGGATTTTAGATTTTCGATTTGGGATTGATTCCACGGATAAATCACGTGGCGGGTACCACCTTTGAAATTCGTGGTCAGAGACAGCCTGGGAGTCGAAGTGTAGCGAGTCCCGATCGAATTTTCTGTGATTTGTATCGGAAATTAATTGGTCGATCGAGCTTTCTCAGATTTTCGGCGGGGTGGCACTTTGTTTTACTTATATCTTGCACCCTTTTCCATAAGCTTTTTATGGACGGGATCTCCTGCTCATCCCACAATCAAATTCACTCTTTGTGGAATAGGCCGGAAAGCCTGTTCTTGAAAATAGTGCAACATATGAGTTTTACCGACTTCAGGGGAATCTCTGCAGGTTGAGTGCAGTGTGTTTGCAAAAATCTATCTTTAGATAGATGAAGTGTAACCAGTTCCTACTAAAATAACATTGCTTTTTGTGGGGCGACTGTGATAAACAAGCCAACAGTTGCCTACCATGCAACACTTGCATGGTAGGCAAACCCGGCAAAAAATAAAGCAGACATACCAGCAACTTTGACTTTTTTTGACACAATTGCTCGAACTTCAGGAAATAAGGGTAAAATTCAAGCGAATTCGAGCTGGAGAGGAGCGACAAAGCAATATAGAATTAACTCGGACATCACTACAAAAAAAATAATCTGCCAAACGAGGTAGCAGTAGTTAGTAGCAAGCGAGATAAATTACTACATATAGCAATCCTAAATCATTTGCATAATTATTGTAGGGGCAATCCCCCCGTGGTTGCCCGATAGATAGGGGGTAGGCACGGGGGCACTACCCCTACTGAATCATTTAGGATTGCTATAGCTAGTTGTTTCTAGCCAGAAGCGCGAAACTATTTGTTCAACAGGGTATAGCTAAACGGTTGCAGAGAAGCAAGACTCCAGCGGTGCCCATTCCTTGGAAACCGACGAAAGTTAAGGAAAAACAAGCGTACTAGCCAATCAAGTCAGAGCGGGGATTCACCCCGCAGCAAGAAGCAAGAGATTTGATTAGAAGTTAGGATTGAGATATGAATGCTCAACTCATGAAACCAATTAAATTTTACATTTTTTATGCCATTCAAAACCCCAGACTTTTTTTGGCTTCACTTAAAGCCGCAGCCCGATCAAATTTTGTATAAACCGGTAATTAATATTTAAGTAAAAGGAATTTTTGTGAAAACGCTCAATATCCTCTTAGTAGAAGACAGTCCCCTAGATGCCGAACTGATTGAGGCATATCTAATGGATGGCGGGCTCCAATTTTCTCTGGTGTGTGTGGAAACTAGAGAAGACTTTGCCACGGCGCTGGAAAAAAAATGTTTTGACATTATTTTGGCAGATTATATGCTGCCTTGTTTTAACGGGATAGCTGCATTGGAAATCGCCCACACTATTTGTCCGGGAGTGCCGTTTATTTTTGTTTCGGCTACTTTGGGCGAGGAAGTGGCGATCGAAACTTTGAAAAGTGGCGCTACTGATTATGTTCTCAAACGCCGTTTGATACGCTTGGTGCCGTCGATTCAGCGGGCCCTGCGGGAAGTTCAAGAACGGAACGATCGCAAGCAAGCCGAAGCACAGCAGCAGGAGAGCGAAGCTCGATTTCGGATCATGGCCGATACCGCGCCAGTGATGATTTGGATGTCGGACACTGACCAACTTGGCGATTACTTTAACAAAGTTTGGCTGGAGTTTACCGGTAGAACTTTGGCGCAAGAAATGGGTACGGGTTGGATGGAAAACTTGCACCCAGATGACTGGCCAGAATGTCTAGATATTTACCAAAAAGCCTTCGACGCGGGCAGTGAGTATCGGCTCGAATGCCGCCTGAGACGCTATGACGGGGAATACCGCTGGGTTTTGGGTACAGGCGTACCCCGGTACAGACCCGATCGCACTTTTGCAGGTTACATCGGTTCTTACATCGATATTAGCGATCGAAAACAGGCAGAACAAGAACGCGCTGCCGCTTTGTCCCGCGAACAAGCAGCCCGCAAGCAAGCAGAAGAAACAGCTAAAGCGCTGCAATTGGCAAACTATCGAATTACTAACATTCTCGAAAGCATTACCGATGCTTTTATCGCAGTAGATTTAAATTGGAACTATACCTATGTCAACCTAAAAGCTCAAGAGCTTTTAGGCAAGTCACAAGCTGAACTGATCGGTAAAAAGGTTTGGGAGATATTTCCCTGGGCGGTCGATTTACAGTGTTACAAAATGGCTACCCAAGCATTAGCAGAAAAGGTAACAATCGAGTATGAAGAATTTGTGCCGTTATGGAATAAGTGGTTGAAGGTGCGTTTTTATCCTTCCGATTCTGGTTTGTCGGCTTACATCCAAGACGTTACCGCTCGCAAGCAAGCAGAAGCTGCACTCCAAGCTAGCGAAGAAAAGCTGAGAATGTTAGCCGAAGCTAACTTGATAGGAATTATCTTTGGGGATGTGAACGGCGGTATCGTTGAGGCAAACGATGAATTTTTGCGGATAGTTGGCTACACGCGGGAACAGTTGCAGCGCGGGGAATTAAACTGGATTGAGATCACGCCGCCGGAGTACCAGTCTCTCGACAAGAAGGGGATGGCAGAGGCACAAGCAACGGGGGCTTGCACTCCCTACGAAAAGGAATTCTGGAGGAGAGACGGCAGCCGGATTCCGGTGTTGATTGGATATGTTTTGCTGGCCAAAAAGCGGCAAGAATCTGTGGCTTTTATTCTCGATTTGACGGTTGGGAAGCAGTTGGAAAGAGAACTGCACGATCGAGCCCAGGAATTGGCGCGGGCGAACCGGATTAAAGACGAGTTTCTAGGAACTTTGTCCCACGAATTGCGGACGCCGCTGAATGCGATGCTGGGATGGGCACAACTGCTGCGAAACCGCAAGTTTGACGAAAAAACGACTGTTCGGGCTCTGGAAACGATCGACCGCAATACACGTTCGCTGGCAACTCTGATCGAGGATTTGCTGGACGTGTCGCAGATTATTACGGGGAAACTGTCGCTGAATTTGCGGTGGGTGGATGTGATTTCGACTGTTGAGGCTGCGATCGATACTCTCGCGCCCGCGATTGCCGCCAAAAATATTGAAATTGTGACGGATTTCGACCCAACCGCAGGGCGGATTTTTGCCGATTCCGGTCGCTTGCAGCAGGTAGCGTGGAATTTGCTGTCGAATGCGATTAAGTTTACTCCCGATGGCGGACAGGTGAGGGTGGCGGTGCATAAGTTGCAGGGGACGATGGGCTCAGAGCAATCGGCTTGCTGTAAAAATTTGTCGCCCGCTAGTGTGGAAATTGAGGTCAGCGACACGGGACAAGGTATTACGGAAGAGTTTTTGCCCCATGTTTTCGAGCGGTTCAGCCAAGCTGACAGCTCTACAAGGCGATCGTACAACGGATTGGGTTTGGGTTTGGCCCTAGTGCGGCATTTTGTGGAAATGCACGGGGGGACGGTGCAAGCCGAATCTGCCGGGAAGGGAAAAGGATCGAGGTTTTTAGTGAAATTGCCAATTCAACAGCTTCATTGCGACGGCGGATTGTCTGTTGCTGGACTCGGTGAGTGGGCGATTCCTCAAAGCAAGGAGCGAGCCCCTGTAAAGGAGTCTTTTGTCAGCAGCAATCTTTCTGGAGTACGGGTGTTGGTGATCGATCTCGACGCGGATTCCCTGGATTTTGCCTGTACAGTGCTCGAAGATTGCGGAGCTCAGGTGGAGACTGCTAGCTCTGGAATGGCTGCCCTGGAGGCGATAGAAAGGCTGAATCCGGATGTGTTGGCGATCGATATCGAGATGCAGGCCCCTGATGGAGAGGCTTTGCTGCGGCAAGTGCGATCGCGGATGGTGGACAGGGAAATTCCGGCGTTGGCGTTCACGGCGGTTGGTAGGGTAGAGGAACGGATACGGGCACTGCAGCAAGGTTTTCAAATTTACGTGCCCAAGCCGATCAAGCCTGCTGAGTTGGTGGCGGTGGTGGCAAGTTTGGCGGCGCGATCGAACGATTTTAGATTTTAGATTTTAGATTTTAGATTGACTCCGCGATGACGGATGTCGTAACTACAGCAATCCTTGCAGGGGTCGTAAATTTTTTACCCCACCCCAACCCTCCCCTTATCAAGGGGAGGGAGTAAGAAATTCACAAATGATGCGAGGATGGCTATACACATCAATTTTCTTGCATTCGAGCGCTCGGATAATAATTCTTAGGACTAAGGCCAACTGGCACTACATACTTAAAATTTAAGCTTTATTTGTGAGAGTTGCCCTTAGTCCTAATCCTGGCGAAAAACTTTTTTTAGTATTAACTCGACTTAGAGCTAATTTGTCAAGCCCCAAAAGTTATAAATTTAATTTATATCGCAGTGTGTAGTTTTTGATACTGATAGCAGTTTCTCAAAGGAATGCAACTGTAGACAAGTTCCAAACCCGGATCGTCATCAGTATTACGATTTCTAAAACCTCAAATCTAAAACCTAAAATCTAAAATTGTATGAGGTTCCTGGACGATCGCCCTTAACAGTATCTCCTCAAACATCAAGTTCACAACTAGGTGCTTCATTAAGCCCGATATTGAACCACAATTAACCTAATTTGTCATACCCCAAAAGTTATAGATTTAATTTAAGTCAAAGTTTTTAGCTTTTGATCACAGGTGCAGGGACGATCGCCCCTAACACTATCTCCTCCAATATCAAGTTCAGCAACGAGATGCTTCATTATAAAAATATTGGGCCGGCGTAAATGCTTATAACACTCCTCTATTGCCCGCCGTGCAAGGATTTTTTGATTCTTGGATGTGGACTCGCCGCCCGATTCCCACTATCGACGACTAGATACCAATTGCACCCGACCGGCATCCATTTCATCCATTAATAACTCTAAAGCCTCATAATCAATATCCGAGATGTACCCCAAACGGGTGAGCTCGTAGTTGATTTCGTTTTCAATGTCAGGCGTCAACTGCTTAATGTAGAGGGCTTTTTCTACAAGTTGACGAATAGCATGAGTTGCTTGCATAGTAAGTCGGAGAACTCCGTACAGTTTTATTCTCCTCTGAATTGTCGAGCAAACAGGTGATCTAGATCAGAACTAACAAGTGATTTAAATTACATTGTTCAGTTTTATCTAACAGCTACGGCAAAGTCAATCGCAATTTTTATAGTTACCAAGACTAAACCTGCAGGTCTAAATAAAAAATAGTATAGTAGCTTACCTTTCCTCCCCAAATCTTACGCAAAATTTTATAAAAAAGAGTCAATAAATAAAGATTCAGTAAAATTACTGAAAACAACTGGTCAGTTGACCTCAGATCAAGTTAGGCTCAGAGTAATCAAATAGGTTGAGGCTTACATCCGTCCAGCGCAGTAGTTGAAAATACGTAGCAATCATAGGTTTGACATATGCAGACACTTCTTGCCCATAAACCAATTACGGTGATTCGACCCCTAGACTACCTTAATGCAGCCACCTGCGGAGAATTCGGACGGGAACTAACGACAGCAATTGCAGCCCCCGGGGTTGTAGCGGTACTCGTAGATTTGGCCGAAGTAAAATTTATTGACAGTGCAGGTTTGATGGCATTGGTTTCGGGCCTCAAGCAGGCGAAAAAAATGGGGCGCCGGTTTAGTCTTTGCTCGGTATCCCCTGGGATTAAGATGATTCTGGAACTCAGCCAACTCGATCGAGTTTTTGAGATATTTGAAAATGTCGATAGCTTTGATGCCCAAAACTCCTGCGTAAAACAACACTGATAGAGCCTCCTGGGCGACGAGAACAGGCAACAAAACACAGCAAATTCGGTTACATGGGCGAAAAGACAGACGACTATCGTTGGCGTGTTTGCAGATTTTAAGGTAGGCTGCTTAAGAGTCGCAAATATGAGAGCGAGTCGAGCCGTGGCAGTAAAAGTCGAAGAATTACTTACAGCAGACATTAATCAGCCTGCTCGTTATCTGGGAAACGAATTGGGGGCTGTGCACAAGCCTTGGGACGGGGCTTCTGTGCGCTGGGTGCTCACTTACCCAGAAGTGTATGAAGTTGGTGCTTCCAATCTGGGGCATATCATCCTTTACAACATTTTGAACGCTTTGCCGAGGCAGTTGTGCGATCGGGCTTATTTGCCCGCAGCCGACTTGGCAGCAAAACTCCGATCCTCTCCGAGGGCTGCGCTAACGACCAAAACTCCCCTGTTTGCCGTAGAATCAAGGCGATCGCTCACAGAATTTGATATTCTGGGCTTCAGCCTCAGCTACGAACTGGGAGCAACAAACATTCTGGAAATGCTGGATTTAGCCGGCATTCCACTAACTTGGCAAGAAAGAGCGACCAATCCCCAAAACGGTCAAATGCCGCTGATTTTTGCTGGCGGGCAAACGGCAACTTCCAACCCCGAACCCTACGCGGACTTTTTTGACTTCATCGCTTTGGGAGATGGAGAAGAGTTGCTGCCAGAAATTGGCTTGATTTTGGCAGAAGGCAAAACAAATAATTTGAGCCGAGAAGCATTGCTGCTGGATTTAGCGCAAATTCCCGGTGTATACGTCCCGCAATTCTACGATATGGCGGCCGACGGTTCTGTTCATCCCAACCGCCCGCAAGTTCCAGAACGAATTCTGCGCCGCGTGGCGACTCCGATACCAGCTTATTCGATCGGCCTGGTTCCCTACGTCCAGACAGTACACGACAGACTGACAGTAGAAATCCGCCGGGGATGCACCCGCGGGTGTCGCTTCTGTCAGCCGGGAATGCTGACTCGCCCCGCGCGCGATGTCGAACCGCAGCAAGTCGTAGAGGCGATCGAACAGGGGATGCAAGCCACCGGGCACAGCGAGTTTTCCCTGCTTTCCCTGAGTTGTTCAGACTATCTGGCACTCCCAGCAGTCGGCATGGAAATCAAAAATCGCCTCAAAGATAAAAATATTTCTCTGTCTCTACCCAGCCAGCGAGTTGACAGATTTGACGATAATATTGCCGACATTCTCGGCGGGACGCGACAAGGTGGTTTGACTTTTGCCCCGGAAGCTGGTACTCAGCGGATGCGCGACATCGTTAACAAAGGTTTGACAAACGAAGAATTGCTTCGGGGTGTCAAAACTGCGGTCGATCGTGGCTGGGATAAAATCAAGCTGTACTTTATGATCGGTTTGCCCGGAGAAACAGATTTTGATGTTCTCGGCATCGCCGAAACAGTCCGCTGGCTGCACAGGGAATGCAGGATCAATGGCAGGCGGGGACTGACTTTTAACTTGACAATTTCTAATTTTACGCCTAAGCCTCACACTCCTTTTCAGTGGCACTCGGTTTCTACTGCTGAGTTTTCCCGCAAGCAAAAACTCCTGAAGGAAGAGTTTCGGGGGATGCGGGGGGTCAAGGTGAATTACACTGATGTGCGGATTTCGGCAATGGAGGATTTTGTCGGACGGGGCGATCGACGTTTGGCCGCTGTAGTCCGCCGCGCTTGGGAACTTGGCGCGGGTATGGATGCGTGGTGGGAAAGCTTGGATCAGGCTTACAAAGCTTGGACTCAGGCGATCGATGAATCGGGCCTTACCTGGAAATACCGCCAAGTCGAAAGCGGCGAGTGGAATCTTTTTGAGAAGGAAGAGGAGCACGACACGGATGCGGACACGGATACACGGATGAATTTAACGGCGGGGGCGGGCACGGGGGCACCGCCCCTACCAGCGGGGGCGGGCACGGGGGCACCGCCCCTACCAGCGGGGGCGGGCACGGGGGCACCGCCCCTACTGGATCAACCTTTGCCTTGGGATCATTTAGATACGGGAATCGACAAAAACTGGCTGAAAATTGACTTGCAAAAGGCTTTGGAAGCCGCGACGGTTCCCGACTGTTCCTTTGAAGGGTGTTCGCGCTGCGGGGTTTGTGGCACTGATTTCGGACACAATGTGGTTGTGGATGCGCTGCCAATTCCTGAGTTTGCTGGGGAGTTTGTCCCGAATACGGAGCGGAAACAGCGTTTTCGGGTTTGGTTCGGGAAGGTGGGCGATATGGCTTTGGTTGGTCATTTGGATTTGATCCGATTGTTCGATCGAGTAGTCCGCAGAGCTGATTTGCCGATTTCGTTTACAGGCGGGTTTCACCCGAACCCTCGGATTTCTCTGGCAAATGCTCTGCCTCTGGGTGTTACCAGCACTGGGGAAATTGCCGACTTTGAGCTCACTGAGTCGATCGATATTGAGAGTTTTCGGGAAAAGTTGGCCGCTAAGCTGCCGGAAAATATTCCGATTTACAAGGTTGAGTCGATCGATCTCAAGGCTCCTTCTGCTAACCAGTTGTTAGAAGCAGCGGAGTATGTGATTACTGTGGCTGTAGGGGGCTCGTTGACAGAAAATGGCAAATTAGACCGGGAAAATTCTGCTCCTGTCTCCGTGGCTCCTGATCCCAACTGGGAAGCTTGGGTCAAGACGATCGTCGAAACCGAGGCTTTTTGGCGGGTGCATACTACTAAGTCGGGAAAGACGCAGAATGTCAATTTGCGCGAGCGGCTGCACAAACTAGAACTTGTAGATCACAAACCCGACAGCAGCACCTCTGCTAGAAGTGCTACATCCGAAGGTAGAGCCGTCTTGCGCTTTACCGGCAGTTGTCGCAGCGACGGCAACGTGCTAAAGCCAGAACATATTGTTTTCATGCTCGAACAAGTCAGCCAGCAGGAAATTCAGCTTCTACAGGTTGAGCGTAGTCAGCTAATCCTGGGTTATGGTTAAGATAGGGAAGCCGTGGTGGAATATTTCACCTTCGGCTCTCGATCGGGATGTGTCGTTTCACGCTATAATCGCTTGTTATGGAAGCCGCGGTGGCTCGAGCGCTTTAGTCGCTCGCCGCCCTCGTCAACCAGCAACGCGGGCTGGGTGCAATTTGCTTCTGTTCAAGACTTCAAGCCTTTTTGTTGTACATTCACTGGCTAAATCTAGCGCCAAACCCGCCGGAGCGGGGTCTGAACCAAATTTAGCGATTAATTTCGATCGATCGACTGGTTGTCGGTGGTCGGCTTATTCAAAAATCTCACGGTTCAAACCGCAGAGCGGATATTCAACAATAGATGTTTTTGACGGGTCAAAAAACGGAGATAAGCCCCCGACTTAAGTCGTGGAGAACCAAAAATTTTAGATTTTAGATTAAAGTTCCAGCTCCCAGATTTATCTGTGGAGTAAATCTAAAATCTAAAATCTAAAATCTAAAATCGACTGACCCGTCAAAAAACGCAGATAAGCCCCCGACTTAAGTGGTGAAGAACCAAAAATTTTAGATTTTAGACTCTAGTTCAATGTCCCAGATTCATCTGTGGAGTAAATCTAAAATCTAAAATCTAAAATCTAAAATCTAAAATCGACTGACCCGTCAAAAAACGGAGATAAGCCCCCGACTTAATTCGTGGAAAATCAAAATTTTAGATTTTAGACTAAATTTCAATCTCCCAGATTCATCTGTGGAGTAAATCTAAAATCTAAAATCTAAAATCTAAAATCGACTGACGAGGTTTTAGGGTTGGCAGGGGCGGAGGTTGCAGTCGAATGCCAAGCTGCGGTATGTTGAGTGCGATCGCGCAAGAATTCAACAAAAGTCTAGGCGCTTTCACTCCTACCTACTTTCCCTCAAAACCAGCCCTCAACCACCACGCAAGCGGAGTTATCAGTTCGTAGTGTTAAGTTGTGTGTTAAGAAATTGGTACGGTGTCAATGAATTTATTCGCGCTCGTTCAAAGGAAGAGTTGTAAGTGTTGAATTTTGAGTATTGATTTCGCAATTGTCAACTCAAAACTCAATCTTGCTAACTCGATAAAAGCCTCCTTATTTCTATCTCTCAGATTTATCTGCTGAGCATAACTCATAACTCTGTACGGGCGGGTTTAACTACTTTATCTGTAACAGTTAACAGTGAACAGTTAACAGTTAACAGTGAACGGTCAACAGTTAACTTTCCTTCCAGCCTGCACCAACTCACAGCTAATAACTCTTCAAGCTACTACTAATTACAGTCTAAGTCAGAGGCACTATGAGTGCGTAAGTGTCTCTAACTTGCTGCCAGTTTTTTGAGGAAATTGAATGACAAAGCAGATAGTTATAGCAGAGCAGCATCGCATTGCTGCCGTCTTTTCAGAAGATCAAATCCAAGAACTTGTGGTAGCCACAGGCAGCCACCAAGTCAGTGACATTTACTTGGGAATTGTTGAAAATGTACTCCCTGGGATAGATGCGGCCTTCGTTAATATTGGCGACCCAGAACGTAACGGGTTTATGCACGTCACAGACCTCGGCCCGCTGCGCCTTAAACGCTCGGCAGGAGCAATTACAGAACTCCTGACCCCCCAGCAGAAAGTGGTGGTACAGGTAATGAAAGAACCGACGGGCAGCAAAGGCCCCCGGCTGACAGGCAACATTACCCTGCCGGGCCGCTATTTGGTACTGATGCCCTACGGCAGGGGAGTTAATCTCTCGCGGCGGATCAAGTCGGAAGCCGAGCGCAACCGCCTCAGAGCCCTGGCTATTTTGGTGAAACCGGCCGGGATGGGGCTGCTGGTACGCACTGAAGCTGAAGGGATGACTGAAGAAGCGATCATGGAAGATTTGGAAGTCCTCCAAAAACAGTGGGAAGCCGTTCAACTCGAAGGCGGTACTTCGCGGGCGCCGGCACTGCTCAACCGGGATGACGATTTTATCCAGCGGGTGCTGCGAGATATGTTCAGCGGTGACGTGAATCGGATTGTGGTGGACTCGCAAAATGGAATTAAGCGGGTGAAGCAGCAGTTGATGAGCTGGAACGGCGGTAAACTTCCTGCGGGAGTTTTGATCGACCACCACCGAGAGCGCGCCTCGATTTTAGAATTTTTCCGGGTTAACGCTGCGATTCGAGAAGCCCTCAGACCAAGGGTTGATTTGCCTTCGGGTGGTTATGTGATTATCGAGCCGACTGAGGCGCTGACGGTGATTGATGTCAACTCTGGCTCGTTTACTCGATCGGCGACGGCTCGGGAAACGGTACTCTGGACAAATTGCGAAGCAGCCACGGAAATTGCTAGACAACTGCGGTTACGCAATATTGCCGGGGTGATTATTGTTGACTTTATTGACATGGAATCCCGCCGCGATCAGTTGCAGGTGCTGGAACATTTCAATAAAGCTCTCAAAGCTGACAAAGCTCGACCGCAAATCGCTCAACTGTCGGAATTGGGACTGGTAGAACTGACTCGCAAGCGCCAAGGTCAAAATATTTACGAGTTGTTCGGCCACAGTTGCCCTACTTGCAGCGGGTTGGGTCATCTGGTGCACTTGCCTGGGGAAGAAGACTTCGCCGCAGCGGTGCGGGAATCGGGCGATCGCACTGTTGCTACGTCGAACCGCGTTTTGTTGAATTTGCCAGAAGGATTGGAACGTCGCAGCTTGACGCCTGTGGCGGCTGCAACTCCTGCCCCGGTGCGGGAAGAACGCCCCCCCGAACCTGCTCGCGCTGCTTGGGAGCCTCAAAGCGAAAGTTTGGATTTTGAGACCGGCAGCAACGCATCGCCTTTGGACTTGCTCAACCATCCCAGCTATCAGGATTTGGGGAACGGAACTAGACGCCGCCGCCGCCGCCGGATTGGCGAAGAGCCTTTTGCTCTCCCGGCGGAGGAGGAACCGGTACGCAGCAAGTTGCGGCTGCCGAATACTTCGAACGCGCCCGTCGCGGATACGCGCTCTGAGTATCTGGCACCCCCCGGCATCCGGGCGGCTTCGGAGGGCTTCGGGCTGGTGAATATGGCGACTGTTGGCAGACGCGAGGATTTCGATCGCGTGCGTCCAGCTAAGTCTGAGTTGATGAAGCCGATGGTGGAGCCTCCAGAGGTGATTTCGGTGGAAATGACGGCGGAGGAGCAGGATGTTTATGCTCTGATGGGGGTTTCTCCTTTGGTGCTTACTGATCGCAGCGTCAAAAATCCTAAGAATGCGATCGTTTCGGTGACTCTCCCCGGATCGGCCCCGAACAAGCCGCCTTTCGAGCAGCTCGAATTTGAATTTGAACCGACGGCGCCTGCAGAAAATGCACAGGAACGGGATTATTATCCAGAAAGGTCGGTAGTTGAGCCTGTTTTTTCTGAGGATGATGAGGCCCAAATTTACGGCGAGAGTTCGATCGACGCAACTGATGATTTTGATCGGATCGAGGAACCCAGCGAGGTGATGGGCGAATCCTATGAGCCGATCGAATCCTATGAGCCGATCGAATCCTATGAGCCGATCGAATCCTATGAGCCGATCGAATCCCCTGAGTCGATCGAATCCCCTGAGTCGATCGAATCCCCTGAGTTGATCGAATCAAGCGAACCCGAGGAGCCTGCTATTAACCGCCGCCGACGCCGCCGCTCATCTGCCCTTTTGGATGAATAGTTATGAAGGAAGAGGGAAGAGAGAAGAGGAAAGAAACAAGAAGGAAGAAGGAAGAAGTAGAAATTTTTACTCTCTTCCCATCTTTCCATCTTCCCCTTTCCCCCTCTCCCTCGAACGCTCTGATAATTGCGGGTGTGGATGAAGTCGGACGAGGCGCTTTGTTCGGGCCGGTGGTGGCTGCGGCCTGCATTTTGCCCGATGAAGTTCTCGATGAATTAGCAAGTTGCGGGGTGCGCGATAGCAAGCAGTTGAGTGCCGCAGCCCGGAGTCGGTTAGCTGTGAAAATCCGGGCTGTGGCTGTTGACTGTCAAATTGGTGTGGCTTCGGTGCGGGAGATCGATCGCCTCAATATTTTGCAGGCTTCTTTGTTGGCGATGAAACGGGCGATTTTGAAGTTGAAGGTGACGCCGGATTTGTGTTTGGTTGATGGGAATCAAAGGATTCCCAATTTGGCGATCGAGCAAGAGACGATGATTAAGGGTGATGCGCGATCGATTCAGATTGCGGCTGCTAGTATTGTGGCGAAGGTTTGGCGCGATGAATTAATAGTACGTTTGGCTGTTAAGTATCCTGAATATGACTTGACAAATAACAAGGGATATGGAACAGCTAAACATAAATTGGCTTTGGAACGCTGCGGTGTATCTGTCTTTCACCGACAATCATTTAGCCCTTGTCAAAAATAGTTAGTTGTATCTGAAATGTTGCACCAATGTCAATAAGCTTTTATGAACAGGCTTTTCGGCCTGTTCCACAAAGAGTGAATTTCCTTGTGGAACAGGCCGAAAAGCCTGTTAAGCGAGAATTGTGCAATATCTCAGTTGGATCTCACATCTTGCACCATTCTCAACTAGCCCTTGCATTTGGTTCCAAAAGGTGAAAAAAAGGGCGTAAAAACAATCAGGTAGGTCAATGTTAACCATTCGTGAACGAACCTGACGGTCAACGGATTACCGTTAGACCGCAGGCTTCTTTTTCCTTTTTTGCTCATGCTTTTTAGAGTGAGGTAGTTCCACCCCCACTTGCTAATATAGTAAGCTGTCACGCATTTAAATTGCATATTCAGGGCGGGCTAGACGGCCCACCCCACAAGACTTAGATTATTTTTTGACATTCAATTTAAATGCACAACAGCTTACCAGAGTATTTCCAGGTTATCAAGAGGTATAAAAGAATAATTGTCGGTTTCCGTACCTACACCCGACGAGCCTTTCATCACGCGGGCGTAATTCCCAACGGGGTACGGGGCGCAGCGCTCAGATTAATCCCCTTTAAATATACGCCCGGGACTTCCCGGCTGGTAGTTAAACAGTAAGTACCAGCATTATTAGTCGCTTTCTCAATCATTACCAATGGTAAGTGCGGGCAGTAATTCGAGTTGAGATCAAAGCCAGGGTTTTAGTAATACAGAACATAAGCAAAACTTCTCTATTTAGGGTTCCATACCCACGGCACCTTACCGCTTTAGTCCGAGCCAGTTTTATGAGGACTTTAGTCCAATGTCACTGAAAAAGTCTCGATCGCAAGGCCTGTTTACCTTTTAAGATAGAGCGAGGTTCCTGCATTCGAGGATACGGCTTTGGCCTGTGTTTCAACACCCGAGGTTCGGAACGCTCAGGTCGTATCGTGAGTAAATTAGTTGCCACCTGCGACAACAGAAATTGATGCCATTGTCGCTGTTGGCGCTTTCCTGTAGTTGCCAACAGCGTCAATAACTGATTAAACTGCTGCGAAAGTTGATTGGAAGGAGATTTGAAAAGCTGTATGTTCTGATGAAGATACTGACTGCCACATAATGGTACGTAATAAAGTGTAAGCCAATAAGTGTATCCAGATTTCCTTTCTGACCATTGCCGGAGTTTTAGCTGTTAACATCTCCATTTTCAAAGTTGTTTTAAGATGACGGAGACTGACTTCAGCAGCAGACCACCGCAGCCCGTATAACTGAGTTAATTTGTGAACAGTGTAGCGTTTGGCGTCCAGTAACGTTGTGACTACAATAATACGCTCGTCTCGGAAGCCACGGTGTTGAATTCGCAAGCAGACTTCCCGAACAATGAAATTAGATGGTAATTCCTCGAATTCCTCATTACTCATGTGTTTGGGACACTGTTGAGGCTTATTCCAGACTACTTGATGGTCGCCAATTCCCAACTTTTTGCCCCGCCCTTAAGTCAGTTTTACGGAGATGATTTTTCCGAAAAACAGCGTCGGCTCCCTGCTGTTTTACCAAAACTAAATCGACATAATTGCCGCACAGGCTCGATCGGCTAATATCACATCGTCGGGAACTAAATTCGCATATAACAGGCGACTCATTACAATCTCACTCATCGTCAATGAAGCAATACCAGCCGATACGACTGCACCTGTGAGCAATGAAAAGAGCACTACCACTTTGGCGATGGGAAATCCACACCCAGTTTTTTGATTGCTGTGTTGCGGATACTCAGCTTGATTGGCAGCAGTATCACTCATCAACACGGTTGTGCCGACGAGATCCCGCACCTGTCGTCCACACCATTGCTGTAGGCGAGGAACTTGCTTTTCTAGTGCCTCTGCCACTACAGGTACTAACTGTTGGACAAGTCTTTCAGGTAGTCGTTGACGAGCTTTACTGTATGCCCCAGTGTCTGAAGAAGGAGGCACCACTCCAGCTACACTCAGCCAGGTACTCATCCGTTTTACTGCTTGACTCAAACTTTTGTCTGGATCTAGTACCTGAGATATCATCGCCCATAAGGTAACTATCGGCGTATAGACGCTGTTGTAGTATCTGAGATTCTCCTTCGCCAGAAGCTCTTTGACTGTAGAGTCTGGTAGCAATTCTTTCCAGGGTAAGGCAACACTCTGTAAAAATTGTTGCTTGAGAATAGACGCACGATTGGGCATACTAGAGAGAGATATTTTGGTTTGTAAGGCAATTATCTATGCAGAGCTTGCCTTACAGATTTTTTTTTGCTCACTTTTTCAGTGCCATTGGACTTTAGTCCTCACTAGAAACCGCGACTCGTTATCTCGATACGATCGCCCCGATCGCACTTTAGGATTGTTTGATTGGTTGTTCGATCGGCAATTCTATGATAAACTCGGCTCCGTGGCCGAGTGCAGACACGCAGCTAAGTTTGCCACCGTGTTCTTGGACAACTTTGTAGGAAATGGACAGGCCTAAACCGGTGCCTTTGTCGGCGGGTTTGGTGGTAAAAAAAGCCTCGAATAACTGCTGGGAAACTTCTTCTGGCATACCGGGGCCGTTGTCAGAAATCCTAATTACAGCATTGGAGTTTTGGACTTCAGTCCTAATTTTAATCTTGCTGCGGTTAGCTTTGACTTCGGCAACTGAACGCCCTTCGTTGTATTCCTCGATCGCGTCGATCGCATTTCCGATCAAATTCATAAATACCTGATTGACTTTCCCGGCATAGCACTCAACCAAAGGCAAATTTCCATAGTCCTTAATTACCGCAATTTCGGGATAGTTACCTCTGGCTTTCAGGCGACTTTGCAGAATCAGCAACGTTCCTTCAATCCCTTCGTGCAGGTTAACTTTGCTCATTTGAGAATCGTCTTTGCGAGAGAAATTTCTGAGCGAGCGCACTATTTCCCGAATGCGATCTGCCCCAACCTGCATCGAAGACATCGCTTTCGGCAAATCTTCTAGCAGAAACTCTAATTCGATATCCTTAATTTTATCTTGAATTGCTGCCGGCGGCTGCGGGCAGTGCTTCTGGTACATATCGATCAAATTCAGCAAATCTTCCGTGTAGTGGCCGACGTGGACGAGATTGCCGCAGACGCTGCTAACAGGATTGTTAATTTCGTGAGCGACACCGGCTACCATTTGACCGAGAGTAGACATTTTCTCAGTGTGAATCAATTGAGCTTGAGTTTGCTGCAATTCGTGCAAAGTATTTTCGAGTTGAAGTTTTTGTTTGGTTAACTCTGTTTGCGATCGCAGCAAAGCTTCTTCACTGCGTTTCTGCTCGGAAATATCAGTAATTAACCCTTCTAAAGCTATCAATTCTCCAGAGTCGGCAAACACTCCCAAACCTTGCTCCCAAACCCATTTTAATTCGCCATTTTTAGAAGTAATTCGGTAATTTAGCTGATAGGGTCGATTTTCTTGTAAAGCCACTTGCACGGCATTCCACAAATTCTCGCGATCGTCCGGGTGAGTCAATTCCGATATAGAAACTTGCCGAGTGCCGATAAATTCTTCAGGAGAATAGCCGGCTAACTGATAGCAACCTTCGCTGACAAACTCCATACTGCGATCGGCATCGTTGCGAAAACGGTAGGCCATTCCCGGCAAATTGCTCATCAGCGTCGCCAAAGCCCGCTGGCTTTCCCGTAGGGCTTCTTCGGCGTGTTTGCGATCGGTAATATCCGTCATCACCGCCAGCATACAGAGTTCGCCGTCCAAATTAATCAACTCTGCTGACAGCAAACACACCACCACCGATCCCGACTTCATCCTAAACTCGCATTCCTGATTGCGAACAACACCTTGTTCGTGTAAACTTTGTCTAAAATTAAGTCTGTCTTCCGGCCTTACCCAAATATTTAACCCCGGTACTGTATTCCAGGTCGTTTCTTCTAAATCATAACCAGTCATCAACAAGAAACTATCATTAACTTCAATAAAACGACCCTCAGCAAAAGTAGTAATAATCATCGGATCTGGACTCGAACGAAAAGCCTTAGAAAACTTTTCTTCCGATAAACTCAACTTTTTAATAGCCTCTTCCAACTGACTTGTTCGCTCTTTAACCCGGCATTCCAATACCTCATTAGCCTGCTTCAATGCCTCCTCAGCCTGCACCCGATAAGTGATATCGCGCACCACGCCTTGCAGCCCTATTTTGCCGCCGATATCCATAGAAGTTAGCAGCACTTCCGCCGGAAACTCAGAACCATCCAAACGGCAGTGTCGCCAGTCAAAACGGCAATTTCCCGATCGCAAAGCCGTATTAATTCGCTCTTGAGAAAGACTCATAGAATCTTGTCCGTCCGGTTGCAACGGCGGGCTGAACTCCGAAGGATGCTTGCCGCAAAACTCCGACTCAGTGCTGCATCCAAATAACTTTAAAGTAGCCGGATTGCAATCCAAAAAACCCTCTTCGTCTAGCAGCATTACCGCATCAGTCGTCGATTCGTACAAAGTGCGAAACTTTTTTTCCGACGCCTGCAGAGAAGCAATCAACTGCATCTTTTCCTCAGCCGCCCGCTTTTGGTCAGTAATATCCTGCATTACTTGAGAAAAGCCTTGCAACTTTCCCCTTTCATCGCGCAAAGGAGTAACAATAATATTCGCCCAAAATCGCGATCCGTCTTTGCGAAGCCGCCAGCCTTCATTTTCGTATCGACCTTCGGTCACAGCCAGGATTAATTTTTCTTGGGGTTTGCCAATTTCCAGATCTTCTTTCGTGAAAAAACACTCCGAATTATTGCCGACTATTTCATGATATCTGTATCCCAAAATGCGTTCTGCACCGGAATTCCAGCTAGCTACATACCCATCAGGATCTAACATGAATATAGCGTAATCCTTAACGCCTTCAATTATTAAGCGCAGGCGTTCTTCGCTTTCTCGAAGTGCAGATTCTGCTTGCTTGCGCTGGGTGATATCTTCTACAAAACCTTCGTAGTAGAGCAATTTACCCGCTTCATCGCAGACAGCCCGCGCATTTTCAGCGATCCAAATTATTGTTCCGTCCCGCCGATAAATCTGCGACTCAAAATCCGATACGATGCCATGTTCTTGCAAAGCAGAAACAAACTGATCGCGCCGATCGGGATTGACGTAAAGCTGATCGCTGATATCAGTCAGACAGCCCATTAATTCTTCAGCAGAATTATATCCGTAGATGCGAGCCAAAGCTGGGTTAGCGCTGATGTAACGACCGGATTGGGTTGTTTGAAAAATACCCGACACAGCATTTTCAAACATACTATAATATTTTGCTTCCATTTGGTGCAGTGCCTCCGCGACATTCAGGCATTCTATCGCTTTATTTCCTAATTTTTGATTTCCCACTTGTGAATACCCTGCTATTGTGTGTGAGTTGAAGATTTTTGGTCTACAGCCTGTTAAATTAGATCCGTTATTTAGGCTGAAAGCTCGTGTGTCGCAGCCGGAGACGAGTGTGTTTATTCATCTGTCCTACGGGGCGGCTAGTTATTAGTGATTGTTGGGGAAAGTTAGTTGATCGGGTATTTATTTGATGCTTGACTGGCTCTCACGATCGCATTGGCACATCGATCGGCTTGCAGTGCAGGTGTTCGAGCAAAACCCGCTCCTTGAAATCTCCCTGAATATATTAGCAGTTGAATACCCTGAAATAAGTTAGTGGCAAGGATGTTACTACAATAAAAGGCAGCGATTTCTACAACCCCAAGATTCTATTTATAAGATTTGGGTGAGAGTACGATCGACTCTTACCCGAAGCAACTAACCCCCCTGCAAGAGCTAAACGCTCGCTGTCCTTGCTGTCAGTCGATTGGAGATTTGAGATTTGAGATTAAAGAATTGACTCCACAGATGAATCTGGGGCTCTCCTAAAATCTAAAATTTTTTGGTTTCCACAACTCCTGTCGGAAACTTTTATCGCTCTTTGGGTACTCTGAGTTACTGTTAAGTATTATTGCTGATAGATAATACAGCAGACTACTGGCAGTTGTACGATATGGGGTTTCTATGTAAAGTTGGCACAACAATAGGGTAATTGTTGTATCAAAAAATTCATATTCTGCTGCTGCGGGCGGAAAAATTCTGTAGCGGTGCTGGCATTTGGGCAAAAATCGGGGCCCGATCGCGCAAAATGTGGTCGGCAAGTCTGGTAAAATCCCGATCGATTCTCAGTTTGGCCACAAAGCTCGATCGAGCTAAATTTGACTAGAAACTAATAAATGACAGATTCTCCTCTACTAGCAACGCCAGAGTTATCCCCTGCTTCAACCCAGACGGCGGATTCTCCTGTGTGGCCAGCCCTCCTGCAACAACTGTTAGACAGACAATCTCTCTCACGCGCCCAAGCAGCCGACTTGATGCAGGGATGGCTAGCAGAAGCTATTCCCCCCGTCCTCTCAGGAGCCATTTTAGCGGCCATCCAAGCCAAAGGAATCTCTGCCCCAGAATTGGCAGGAATGGCTCAGGTATTGCATTCTCAGTCCCTCACAGGCGAGTCGGAGAGCGTTTTCGATCCCAAATCTCCAATCTCAAATCTCAAATTAATTGATACTTGCGGCACCGGCGGTGACGGCGCTTCCACGTTTAACATTTCCACTGCTGTGGCTTTTGTGGCCGCCGCGGGCAAAGTTCGAGTCGCGAAACACGGAAATCGATCGGCATCGAGCAAAGTGGGATCTGCTGACGTGTTGGAAGCACTCGGAGTCAACCTCAACGCCGATGCCGCGAAGGTAAAAGCTGCGGTAGACGAAGTAGGCATCACCTTTTTATTTGCGCCTGGGTGGCATCCCGCACTTAAGGCTGTAGCATCGCTCCGGCGCACTTTGAAGGTGCGGACTGTTTTTAACCTTTTAGGGCCCCTTGTCAATCCTATGCGCCCTACAGGGCAGGTAATCGGGGTGTTCGATCCTAGTCTGGTATCAACTATTGCCCAAGCTTTGGGCGAGTTGGGGACTGAGTTGGCTGTAGTCGTTCACGGCAGAGAAAAGTTGGATGAAGCGGGTTTAGGTGATGTTACTGATTTGGCGGTTTTGTCGGGTGGTCAAGTGGAACTCACTACTTTAGACCCGGAAAAGGTAGGATTGACACCAAGTACGATCGGCTCGTTAAAAGGCGGAAATGTTGAGGAAAACGCCGAGATTTTGCGTAACGTTTTGCAAGGCAAAGGTACGCCAGCACAAATGGATGTTGTAGCTTTGAATGCGTCTTTGGCTCTTCAGGTGGGAGGTACAATTCCTTTGGGTTCCCACGAAGCAGGAGTTTCTATGGCTAAGGACATTTTATTTAGCGGTGAATCTTGGTTGAAGTTGCAGCAGTTGATTGAGTTTTTGAAATGAAGTCATTGGTCATTAGTCATTAGTCATTAGTCATTAGTCATTAGTCATTGGTCATTGGTCATTGGTCATTATTGACAATTTGATTAAAACGGATTGGTAGAGTTTGATAATTTAATCCTAATGATTCTAGGATGACCTGGGAATCTTGTGCCGTCATAAACTGCTGAGGATGATTTATGCGTGCTGGATAATATTTGAGATAAAAATCATGAATCTCATGATAAAAAGAGTCTTTAGATAGTTGATAAATCAAAAATTTACCATCAGGACTGAGTAATTTTAAACAAGACTTGAATACAGAACCCATTTTACAGCATATTCGAGGTTCATGAAGTACAGTAGCAGCTATATTGTGTGGTGTTAATCATCCGGGTGCGTCGATCTTCGATCTTGGATATAACTCAATACGCTTGGGTTAAAACTGTTTATTCTTCGGAGATCCCCCTCGCATCCCCCTGATAGTCGGGGGACTTTGAGTAAATTCTTGTCCCCCCGCAACGATTCGGGGTGCGCCAGGGAGATCGGGCTTAACTGAACCGTATTGGGATATAACTTCCCGATTTACGGGTGGCGACGCACCTTACACGGGCAATCGCAAGATTGTGTGTATCACATATACATGGAATATGCTGTATATTTGGGCTTAAGTTGTCGGGAGAACAGCAGGCGATTTAGCATTACTGAGGCGAGTGAAGTACAGATATCCGGTCTGGTTACGGCTGTGCTGTATTTCACCCGATTTTAAGCCGCGATCGCAGCATCTGATTTAGAAAACAGTTGCTCAAAATTAACAACTCGATATGAATGCTCAATTGTTGGTTGCTTGCTGGGTCCGTTTGTATTTTTCCGGCTCAGTTCTAAGTTCCACATGAAGGAAATCAATTCCCTCTTTTTCTAGTAATTCTAGTATCGCTAGATTTAAGTTTTTCTCAGCATCAAAGTAGAAATTATCATCATTAACGAATGTCATAATTTCAATAACACGGGCATTTTTTTCAATTTGTTTAAAACGCACCGTACAGGATGGAGACAAGCCCTGAATTGACTTCGGTAATTCTTGGAGACTATCACAAATTTGGGCAGTTTGTCGTGCCGAAATGCCGTCAATTTTGAGAGTTAAAACTAAGCCCCATTTTAATTCTTTACCTGAATTTTGTGACCAATTTTCAACAATTCCAGAAATCATTTTGGAATTAGGCATTTTAACGATAGAACCCCACTTAGTTATATGCAGAGTTGTGGTTCTGAATCCGATACTTAATATCTGCACAAAACCATCTACTCCTGATATTCCCACCCAGTCACCTTCTCGATAGAGCTTATCGGAGTAAATAATTAATGTACAAAACCAATCATAAACAATATCCTTCAACAGCAAACCAAAAGTGATGCCAGCACCGCCTAAGAGACCAACCAATGCAGCGGCAGATTGCCCTAAAAATATCTCACTTATCTTGAGCGTCAATACAATAATTGCTGCGGATTGAAAAATCTTTGGCATTAAAGGTCTTAGCAATTCATCAAGCTCTGTTTCGGTGTGCAGCACTATGTTGGCTATTACATGACCCAAAAGAGAAGAGCCTCGGTAAACAACATAAGCAACTATAAAAATGACTATATAGTTGAGCGTAGTGCCGATTGTTAGGTTGAGTTGAGAACCTAAGTTATCTGCCAGAATTTCTTTACTCATCCAAAATCCACCAATCAACATCAGCCAACTTAAAGCCGGCTTAATAATTGCAATCAACTCATCATCAAGTGTAGTTTTGGTTTTGCTAGTAAAACCCTCAATGCTTTTAACAATGACTGCAACAAAAAATCTCCTTAATGTCTGTGTCAAGGTCAGGATAATTATAACAGCAGCGATTTTAGCGATCGGTATGCCGGAGTAATTGATATTTTTTAGCGTATTCCAAACTGATTCCATAGGTTAAACAACTGGTAATTGAGTTTTTCTACTTGACCAAGAAACTATTGCGAAAACCAGGGAGAGGATGGAGAAATGCCATCCTCTCCCTGGTTGGGCGGGACTCCTCACTTCGCCACCTCGATCGCCATTGGACAGATCGCGCTCTAGGTGTCGGTGGGTTCGGTGGAGAGTCCACTCCGGCTTGAGTCCGTCTTCTGGGGAGACCTGTTGAAGGCACTCGGCATGGTTCCCAAAAGGCTACGAACCCGTTATATCGACAGGACTCCCGGATGATACTGGGAAAAATCTTACTACAAATTCTATGGATTAAGAGAATTTAACTTATGCCCTGACTGTCAATTTTTAGGAATCCCCAACTGGATAATGCGATCGTGACAGAGATTTTTGGGTGTTTTTACTTACTAGGCTCTCGACTGATTCAATTTGACTCGCTTAATTCCTGTATGTACCAGTTGGGGGGTGCGGAATTTGGGTATTTCACGATCGCGATCGAAATTCAATGACATCTTGCTTAATAGTCACATCTTTATTACCAAAAAAGTCGTGACCCAACAGTCCGATATCTAGGGATGGCGAGACTGCGACAACTACATTGTTAACAGCTAGACCACCTGCTTCCATAGAACTCAGGCGACCGAGGGGAAAAGTAGCCACTCCGTTGGGAGTTTGTGCTTGCACTGTTCCCTGGAGAACAACGCCCAAGGCTTTAGCCATTGCTGGTGTAATTACTGTGCCACTAGCTCCAGAATCTACCATCATCTCGAACTTTTGTTTGCCGTTAAACGTGACTTCTATGACGGGGATATTAGCCTCTCGGCGTTTGATTTTTGCCTGAAACACTCCCGACTTTGCCGCCGCCGAAGTGGGGGGAGTCAATTCTTTGGGGAGAAAACCGCAGACTGATTGGCTGAGGTTGACGGTTCGGCCTGACGAGCTCCGCATGAAGCATCCCTCACTTTCTTGAGCCACTGCTGGCGAGGAGTTGGCAACACTTCCTACTAAAATTGAACTGCTCAGAGAAATAACCCCTGCTAAAACCAGTAAAGGTTGGCGCAGGTTTTGAGGGATCGGTAGAGGCTTTTTTGAGTTTGAGAGTAAAGGCAAGGGAGATTTGCTGGCCATAGTTTGATTAAACGCAGTAGCTCGATCGTAACAGCGACAACTGCCTTTTGGTATATATATGGAATTTCCGCCCGCATCCTAAGCTGCTGGCAGATAAATTGCTGGCGCGGAGGCAGGGTGGTTTCATTCTCAGGAAAATCATGGTTTTGTAGGGGTAGTGCGACCCCTACTCCCCGTGCCTACCCCCCCACCGATGATCGAATGGGCGTTTCAGGCATCGGGGCTCTTCACGAGGGTTTGCCCCGGAGCGAGAATGAAACAGCCCTGGGCGCGGGAGGAGATGGAGAATTTGCACTTGTTGCTGCTTTTTGATTACCTGTTGCTTCTGCCTCCGGCATCAGTGCCTTGCTTTTCCGAACCATTGCACAAATTCAAATAATATCTGTATATTGCCGGCTAGCATCAAATCCCTGGCAGTGGTAAGAATTAAACCAAACGAAAGAATTAAGGATGCCATGTCACTTTCAACTGCACAACCCGCTCTCCTAGTCCTGGCTGACGGTACTGCTTACCGCGGCTGGTCGTTTGGCGCTGACGCCACCGTCGTTGGCGAGGTAGTATTTAATACGGGAATGACGGGCTACCAAGAAGTATTGACAGATCCCAGCTATTGCGGTCAAATTGTAACTTTTACTTATCCAGAATTGGGCAATACCGGGGTAAATCTTGAAGACGAAGAATCCTCGCGCCCGCAAGTTCGGGGTGCGATCGCCCGCAACGTATGCAGCCGACCCAGCAACTGGCGCTGTTCGCAATCTCTGCAAGACTACCTGAAACAGTACGATATCCCCGGAATTTACGGGATCGACACCCGCGCCCTGACTCGCAAAATTCGCACGGTGGGAGCGATCAACGGTGGCATTTCGACCACGATTCTCGACCAGGCAGAGCTTTTGGAGCTAGTACAAGATGCCCCCAGCATGGACGGGCTGAATCTGGTTCGGGAAGTCACCACTCGCGAGGTTTACGAGTGGTCTGAAGCCACGGACTCGGTTTGGGAGTTCAGTCCTACAGTCAAACCTGCTAACGGCAAAATGTGGACGGTAGTAGCGCTAGACTTTGGGATCAAGCGCAACATCCTGCGCCGTCTGGCGAGTTACGGGTGTCGGGTCATCGTTGTCCCCGCTGACACCTCGCCGGAGGAAATCCTCAAATACAACCCGGACGGCATTTTTCTGTCCAACGGCCCTGGAGATCCGGCGGCGGTAACGGAAGGGATCGCGACTGCGAAAGCTTTGTTAAAGTCGGACAAACCCGTATTCGGTATCTGCATGGGACACCAAATTTTGGGACTTTCCTTGGGTGCAGAAACTTTTAAACTTAAGTTCGGCCATCGGGGATTGAATCATCCAGCGGGTTTAACTGAGCAAGTAGAAATTACTAGCCAAAATCATGGTTTTGCGATCGACCCCGATTCCCTAGCCCCCGAAGTAGAGATTACTCATCTCAATTTGAACGATCGCACCGTAGCCGGATTGAAGCATAAAACCCTGCCGCTGTTCTCAGTGCAGTACCACCCAGAAGCCAGTCCGGGCCCGCACGACGCCGATTATTTATTCGATCGATTCGTGCAGTCAATGCGAGACAATCAGAAAGTAGCCAGCAGTAAGTAGTCATTACTCATTAGTCATTAGTCAGTAGTCATCAGAGGCTGTTTGTGTCGATCGCTTCTGACTAATGACCAATGACTAATGAGTAATGACTAAAAAACTGTAGACAAAAGACCAAAAAACTCCTATAATGAAGCCTCGACTTTAAGCCATATCTAGCTAGGAGGGTGTCATTCCTGAGTCATTGACCCTGACCGTTAGCCTCAGAGGCACTCGCGAAGTCAAGAATAACTATCAGTTATTTCGCCTGACTGGCCTGCTGGACGCTTTTTCTGAGGCAACTTTTCGGAAGGTAATAAGCAAATGTATTGACGAGGGCCCAAAACACGTAATTTTGGACTTGTCTCAGATAGACTTTGTGGATAGTTCAGGCTTGGGCGCACTTGTGCAGCTTGTCAAAAAAGCCCAAACCTTGGAAGGGACATTGCAAATTGTCTCAAATCCCCGCGTAACTCAGACTGTTAAACTGGTTCGCTTAGAGAAATTTTTGTCTTTGCAGCCTTCGGTTGATGAGGCGGTAAAAAACGTCAAGGATGCTTGACGCCAAAGTGAGTTAAATTAGCTATCCGGTTCTCAACGCTGGATAGCAAATTTTTATTTTTGTGCGGGTAAAACAATACCGATGTTCCCAGAAGCTGCGACACGCGCCAGCCGCTATTTCCCCGATGCTTAGAGTTTCGGCGGATGGGCAGTAAAATATGTGTGGCAAACACGCGGAAAAATGGTATAAAAATTAGAGCATCCCGATTTGGTAAAAAGCCTTTTTTAGGAGTGCGATCGTCACGCCAACCTTTGCCTATATATCTCGCTTCGCGATCGGACAGCGCACACTCCTGTGAAAGCTATAATTGCTGAAGTAACGAAAGACGAAATAAGTAAGTGACTAGAAAAACCAAGCTGTGCGGAAGTTTTATTTAAAAAAGTATGTCGCCGATCGCAGATGACGGACTCAAACTGAGTCTGACGGATATCAGTTTAAATCGAGTGCATCCTGCGAGGGCTACACCAGCAGAAATAGAAAGAATTTCGCCCGCAGCCTGGGCATATTTGGGAGATGCAGTGTACGAACTATACGTTCGGAGTTCGTACTTAGTGCCGCCCAAAAGATTGCAAGCTTATCACGAATTGGTGGTGGGGCAAGTACGAGCCGAAACTCAAGCGCGTCATTTGCGATCGCTCTCTCCTTACTTGAACAGTACAGAATTAGCAATTGTCAAGCGCGGCCGCAATGCTGCAGCGGGCCGTTCCAAGCGAGCAGATCCAGAGATATACCAACAAGCCAGCAGCTTAGAAACTTTGATCGGATATTTGTACCTCACCGATCCCGAAAGATTGACCGAGATTCTGGCACTTTTAGAACTTGAGAATGAAATGATTTAGCAGTTAAGAGTTGGGAAGGAGGAGGGAGTAATTAACCATCCTGGCACGGCTAACATAAAACCGCAAAAATCTCGATCGGCAAAACAGGATTTATCAGTTATTAACTAGCAATTGGAACACAGCAAAATCCTTGCTCCCTCGCTAGACTATCTCAAATCTTAAAGCCCAAAGATTGCTCCCTCAATCAAGAATCTCACATCTACAATCTACAATCGATTAGCCTTCAGCCAAAACATTTTGACCACAAGAAACCAATGAGAAAATTTACCAAACCCAACTTTTCGCGATCGAATTCCGACAGCAAGCCATTCAAAAGCGAAGGCCGCCGTCAGGACTCACAACCATCCTCTCCCCGCTTTGAACGCAAGCCCCGTCCCGATACTCGCGGAGTAGACGCGCCTCAAAAGCGATCGACCTTCGCCCCGCAATCGCGAGAAATGCCCGTGAGAGCAATTTTCAAACGGAGAGTCGATTCCGACAGCCAACCGGAAATTCGCAGAAATAATCATTTCAAAGACAGAGACAGCAGCCCGCAGGAATCCCGCGGCAATTATTACCAAGACAGAGACAGAGACAGCAGCCCCCAGCCGGCCCGCAACAATTTCCGAGACAGAGACAGAGACAGCAGCCCCCAGCCGGCCCGCAACAATTTCCGAGACAGAGACAGAGACAGAGACAGCAGCCCGCAGCCGGCCCGCAACAATTTCCGAGACAGAAACAGAGACAGCAGTCCGCAGGAATCCAGGGGCAATTATTACAAAGACAGAGACAAAGACAATAGCCCGCAGGAATTCCGGGGCAACCATTTCAGAGACAGAGACAAAGACAGAGACACTCGCCCTATTGACAGTGCCTCAAATACAGTCGTGCAACCAGACGCAGACACAGACGACATGATTTACGGCCGCCATGCGGTGCAAGCAGCTTTAGAAACAAACCAAGTCCTCAACCGGATCTGGGTTGTCCCCCACCTGCGCTACGATCCCCGCTTTCACAGCTTGCTAACCGAAGCCAAAGCCAACGGCAGCATCATTGACGAAGTTGACGATTTGCGCCTCGACTACATCACGCGCAAAGCAAACCACCAAGGCGTAGCCGCTCAAGTATCAGCCTACGAATACCTGGATTTGAGCGAACTGATCGCAAAGGCTAAGTCGGCTTGCGAAGATCCAGTAATTGTGGTAGCAGAAGGACTCAACGACCCGCACAATCTAGGGGCGATTATTCGCACCGCAGAAGCATTGGGCTCTCAGGGCATGGTGATTCCGCAGCGGCGGGCGGTTGGGATTACCTCAGCAGTGAGAAAAGTGGCAGCAGGGGCATTGGAAAGTCTGCCTGTGGCGAGGGTTGTCAATCTTAACCGGGCGCTGGAAGAACTCAAAGAGGCTGGATTCTGGATTTATGGCACTGCAGCAGGCGTCGGTCAATCTATAGAGACAGTCAAGTTCTCCGGGCCCACTGTTTTAGTGGTAGGTGGTGAAGCTGACGGTTTGAGCCTTTTGATACAGCGCGGATGTGACGGATTAGTTTCAATTCCTTTAAGGGGTCATACTCCTAGCCTGAATGTCTCGGTAGCAACGGGGATGGCTTTATACGAAATTTACCGCCAGCGCGGACCCAAAAAGTTTCACGTACACGGATCGTAAAGGTGGTTGAAAAAAAGAGCACAACAGAGTAGTTTATTGTCAATGCCGCCCAGCATGGAGTGGCACGACACCCGGAACAAGTAAGGATAGCTGATCGACTGTCGTTACTTGTTCAGGCGAAAGTAGAAGGGGCCTGCCCCCTAGGTTCAAACAAGAATTCGACACCAATCTATTTAGATATCAGCTTTAAATAGGTTTGGATCGGTTCTTGGCAGCAGTCAGCCACGTGTAAATAACAAAAGCCTAGGCGTGTTCGCAGCACCCTGAAAACACCGTCAAATACATTAGAAAAGCACATGAAAGAATTCTTGATTAGCTTGCTCAACTTTTTCGGATTGGCTTGGTGGGTTGAAGTTAAAACTTCAGCGCCGCGGTGCATTTACTATTTTGGCCCGTTCTTAACCAATGGAGAGGCGGAAGCTGCAAAAGCAGGATATGTAGAAGATATAGAAAATGAGGGGGCAGAAGGTGTTAGTGTTTCGATTCACCGCTGCAAACCAATTACTTTGACGGTTGCAGAAGATTTGGGAAAGCTTGGTGATGGAGGGCTGTGGCCGGTTTTGAGCGGTCAGTAGAAGCAGCGGAGTTTTGAGTTTTGAGAGGCCTACGCTTCCCTCGCAACGCTGTGCGGTTTTGAGTTGTGAGTTATAACTTCAAAACTGTTGAGTGTTGGGTGATTAATTGCTTCTGACAAACTCCAAACTCAACACTCGCAATTGCCCACTGCTTCGGGGTGACTCTCTATCCAGCGATCGATGTCTGCGAGTACCCGATCGGGAATTTCCCAAGGGAACAAGTGGGCTGTATTGGGATAGCACTGCCACTGACAATCGTGGAGGTGGCGGGCGGTTTCTAAACTGGATGCTGAGGTGATGTGCCGATCGCCTTCTCCGGCCAACACCAAGCTGGGACAATGAATGTCGTGCAGGTGCAGCAGTCGATCGTATCCAGCCCTCAGAGCGGTATTTAACGCCTTTGTGGCCGTGTTGGAAGTCTTGAGGTAGGCGGGGGTACCTGCCTGTGCTAAGTAGCGGTAAGGGGTGGCATTATGCTGCTGTATCAAGTAGCGAAAGAGCGATCGTCTAGCAAAAGTATCAATATTCCACTGCCAACCCGGTATCACCCAATTGATAATTCCGGCTAAACCGGTGTAAAGGTTATCTTGCCAAGAGATGGGAGGATGACTTCCTCGCGGTTTGGCTGCGGATGCGAGTACAATCAAACCGGTGACTCGCTGGGGATATTTCATGGCTAATTCCAGGGCTAAAATCCCTCCCAAAGACCATCCGATCACCAAACACCGATCGACTCCTAATTTGTCTAATAGTGCTTCTAAATCGACCAGATGATCGGTCATTTCAAAGGAAGTTGAGGTGCGGCTGTTGCCGTATCCGCGCAAGTCTGGGGCGATCGTCTGGAACCGCTTTGATAGGTGTTCTGTAAAGACCGACATACAATCGCCGGAACCTGGATGACCGTGCAAGCAGAGAATAGGAAATCCTTTGCCTTTGACGGAAACACTGAGTTGTTGATGCGGCATTTTTTAACAGTTTGGGCGGTGCGCTGTCCCGCGCTATAAATGGTATATTCCAGCCGTTAAAAGCTGGGGTTTCGGACAATGTAATCGGCAATTTTAGAAATAGACTGGCGCATTTGTAGCTCGCCGCTGCGGCTGTCAATCACAGTAATCACATAGGCCTCGTCGTCAATGCTCATAGCTAAAGTTGTACCGAGCACCTTGGAATTTTGACCGGTTTTTTCGCCCAACCACTGAGCTTTAGTTCCTTGTAAGGCGGCAAATCCCAGAGCGTGATCGTACTGGCGGTTGAGAGTTTCTATTAATAGTTTAGCACCGGGTGTTTCGCCGTTGTAAATTTGCACCATCATTTCGGTGAGTTCGTTAGCAGTCAGGCGGTTGCGACCTGAACCGGGGTTGGAGGGCATAATTCTTTCCCCCATTAATTTGAAGTTGACGCGGGTGACTTCGTAGCCGCTATTATCTAAATATTGATTGATGTAATCGGAACCCAAATAATCTATCAGTTGATTGGTGGCGATATTGCTGCTGCGATAGATCATTTCTTCTAACAGTAGCTGTAGCGGGTAATTGCGATTGGACGTAATCTTTGCCGATGCGTCTTCGGTGAAATTACCACGACTGACTAATACTTCCTGGTTCAGACTAATTTTTTCTCTTTCGACTTTTTGCATCAGGGCGACAGCAATCGGCAATTTAATTAAGCTGGCTGGACTGACAGGAGGTACATCGCCCCGGATGTTTACGCATTCTCTAGAAAGGTTGCAAATGCCGATCGAAGCTTGAGCCGACAAACCGCTTTCCCTGGCAAGCACACCCAAAAAATCCGATTTTGCTTGCTGCACTTGAAAGGTTGCTGCTGTTAAATTTTCCCGGTATTCTTGAGTTTTTGAGGCAGTGAGGGAAGCTAAAAATGAATTTTGAGGAACTTCCTGCAAGTTGTTGAGGGCTTGATGCCAGAAAAATTGAGTTTGCTGCGAAGATTCGATCGACTTATTGGGCTGCTGTTTAGTTTCTAGGGCTCGGTTGGCTAAACGGACTGCTTGCTGTAAGTTGTCGTTAGCTCTCTGTTCTACTAATATTTGAGCTTCCACCGCTTGCAACTGCTGTAGCAGTTGTTCTTGAGGATTGGCGGTGAGGGGAACTAAGCGGGAGAGGAGGGTTGGTTCTGGGGAGGGAGAGGAGGGTTGTTCTAATTCGGCGATCAGCCCATCGCGAATTTTGTAGAGTTCGTCTAGGGAACGCGGGTTAGATGATTGAGAGAATGAACTTGCGATGGTTAACATCTGAACCAGTCCAATGCCGGCTACTACTGCCGCCATCTTGTTGGCGATCGACAAAAAACACCTGATATCTCGCATATTTAACATCCTCAACACCACCACATTCAATATAAGCAGCTATTGTTACATCAGTCAAACGATTTTAGATTTTAGATTTTAGATTTTAGATTTTTTCTTCAATCTAAAATCTAAAATCTAAAAGGGTTTTGATCGCGCCAATGTGGCAAGATAACTAAAATAAAGGGAGCGATCGCACGAAGGCAATCAACCCCCTCTAAATATTGCGGACTATCTACTTTCTGCGCCGCCGTCGCCAGTCAGCACCCAACCGCTTGAGGTAATCCCAGCCGCGTTGGGGCCAGACATGATCGCTACCAATCTTTTCGGCAATCCAGCGAGCGACTTTGGGGCCTGTCCAGTCTCCGCCGTCGGGGGCAGGGCCTAGCAGCGCTTGTCGCAGTTCTTCTTGCTGTTCAGGATTCAGCAAGGATTTTGCAGGAGGGGGCTGGCGGTCTCCGCTGCGATTTCTCACAGAGTTAGGCCCTTCTCGGTTATAGCGCTGGACAATTTCTTTGGCGTAGTCGTAGTTGAGGCCTACGACTTGGGCTGCTTGTTTGATAGTCCAATTTCGGGACACTAACAGCAGCAAGTGCCAGCGGCGCGACTCTGTGGTGTTTTGTGCCTGCCGGTAGCGAATTTTGAGTTCCTCTGCCGTCAGGTGGGATTCTAAGTGAGCTTTAGGTGGCATTCCTCCAACGGGGCATCGGGAACTTCTTACCATATATCTTGGGTTTTGGGGATAATTCCGGATGAAATTATTTTCCTGGGGATCGTGGTGGCAAATACCTAGCTTTGTTTAGCGCAGAGGTCGGCGGCTGGACGCGGATTGACAAATATTAACCGTGCCTATCCCCACCTCGGTCGGGGTGGGGATAGGCACGGCGGCTGTTCTATTTTTGTGGGCTGGTAATATGTTTAGGTGGTATAAACTAGAACTTTCTTGGAAACTCTAGTCGATGAACGTACTCCTAGCTTAGAGGGGTAGATAAGCTGAATCGCATATAAATCGAATACAGAGATGGGCATCCTGCCCATCCCACAAGAATCTCATACAAATTGACTGTCAAATTAGATACATAGCAGCTTATTACCCAAGGTCTTCTTCCTGTAGAATAAAACTATCACTAATTTTGTTCTAGTGGGGGTAGTGGATGCCTGTAGGATTGCCTGAATTTGTTGAGAACCCGGAAAATCGCTGTCCAGTCCTCCTGTTGCTCGATACATCTGGCTCTATGGCGGGAGAGCCGATTCAGGAGTTGAATCGAGGGATTGCGGCTTTTAAGGAGGACGTACTGAAAGATACGAAAGCCTCCCTGAGTGTCGAGGTAGCGATAATCACCTTCGGCCCAGTGCGTCTGATACAAGATTTCGCAACCATTGACCACTTCACACCGCCACGACTGGAAGCTAGTGGCTTCACTCCAATAGGTGAGGCTATTGATTGCGCTTTGGATCGACTCGAAGCCCGCAAGGAGACTTACAAAGCCAACGGTATTCAGTATTATCGCCCTTGGATCTTCTTAATTACAGATGGAGCGCCGTCTGATTGCTGGCAATTGGCAGCGCAGCGCGTGCGGGAGGATGAGGCAAAGCGCCGACTCTGTTTCTTTGCGGTTGGCGTGAAGGACGCAAATACGAAAATTCTCGCACAAATTGCCCCGCCAGAACGTCCACCTATAATGTTGAATGGTCTAGATTTTCGCTCTCTGTTTGTGTGGTTGAGTACCTCGATGAAACGGGTTTCGAGTGAGAAGATAGGAGTGGCTGTGGCGTTGCCACCTGTCGGATGGGGTCAAATTACTACCTAGATACTGAGGATATTTTGTGGATTGGAAAGCGATCGCACGTTCGGCAACAGGAACCAGCCATAAAAAACAGCAGTTACCCTGCCAAGATTACGGACAATTTATCATCTGCCACAACGTAATCTTGGGGGCTATTGCGGATGGGGCTGGTAGCGCTAAACATTCTGATGTAGGTGCCAAGTTGACGGTCGAGACAGCACTTAATGAACTCTTGCAGCTTGGAGAGTACACCCTTTATTTACATTGCGCCCCTCAACCTCTCCCTGATGAACAAGCTAGAACAATATTTGCAAATACTTTAAAAGAAGTAGTAAAAGCTTTGCAAGAACGAGCAGCCAGTAGCGATTACTCAGTTAATGACTTAGCTTGTACTTTATTAGTATTTTTGGCTACTCCGAATTGGGTTGCTGCCATGCAGATTGGAGATGGATTCATAGTGGCGCGTCTTCGGGAAGGAGAAGATCAACTACTTTTTACCCCAGACAAAGGAGAATTTATTAATGAGACAACATTTGTCACCTCGGCAAATGCCTTAAATGAGATGCGTGTGCGTGTTTTACCAGGTCAGCAAAAGTTTATTTGTGCATCAACAGATGGACTGGAGCGAGTAGCGATTCGGATGAGTGACTGGACACCTTTTCCGCCTTTTTTCCAGCCACTAGAAGAATATATGGTAGAAACCAGTCATCCAGAGCAGGAAGACGAATATATTAAAAATTTCCTTGACTCTGAAAGGCTAAATGCTAAAACTGACGACGATAAAACCTTGCTTTTGTGCCTCTATGACGATAGTAAAGTGAAATGACAGTTCTTATTTGTGCCAGTACAGGTCAATCGATCGCTCTAGTCGAACAAATAGCCAGCAGTGGTGAAGGAACCGTTTGGAAAACAGATCGCAATGGCTATCTCGCCAAGATTTATCACTCTTCACACCACGAGCGCGTTAAGAAGCTGGAAGTCATGGTAGCGAACCCACCCACAGAGCTTAACTCACATCTCAATCATATTTCTTTTGCTTGGCCCCAGGAACTACTGACCGATCGGAATGGTTCGGTGTTAGGCTTTTTAATGCCAGAGATCAAAGATGCAAAAGAATTACTAGATGTGTATAATCCACAGCGTCGTAAGATGCTGAAGCTTGAGGTTAATTGGTATTTCCTCTACACGACAGCGCTAAATATCGCCTCATTTATTCAATTAATTCATGACAAAGGTTATGTTTTAGGTGACATTAAGCCACAAAATATTCTGGTTAATAATCGTACTTTACCTTCGATTATTGATACAGATTCTTTTCAGGTTCGCCATCCTAATACAGACGAGGTGTATCGCTGCTTGGTGGGTACAGAAGGCTTCACCCCTGTAGAACTGTTAGATAAAGATTTTCATATTACAGATCAAACAGAAGTCCACGACCGTTTTCGATTGGCAGTAATTGTTTACCTGTTGCTGTTTGGCGCTGAGCCCTTTAAAGGAAAATGGGTAAAAGAAGGAGATTCGCCGGCACCGAGTGAACTAATTCGCCAAGGATTTTGGCCTTATGCCCCAAACAGTTTGATCCAGCCTGGGCCATTGACAATTCCCTTAAATATTGTGCATCCTGAGATTCAGCGATGCTTTCTTAGATGCTTTAATGATGGGCATACAAAACCACATTTGCGACCCACTGCTGGGGAATGGTACAAAGCACTGGAAGTTGCGATCGCTGATTTAGCCGAGTGTGACCAGATTACCAACCATTACTACAGCAAAAGTTATGGTAAATGCTATTGGTGCGATCGGGCGGCCCAACAAGGAGTCGATATTTTTCCGGGTGTTCCCAGGGTCAAAATACAGCCTACTGCTACTGTACCCCCCTCACAATCAAAAGTTTTTGCAGCCGATAATGTACCAGAGTTGCTTAAGCAAAAGGGGGAAAAGATTACCGTTGTAGGTCGAGCCTTTAGCACGATTGATAATATTCAAAATAATCAACATCAGTCTTTCTATATTAATTTTGATAATCCTACATCTTCAAGCTGCAAAGATGGTAGTTTTAGGATAGTAATTTCGGGACAAGGCTTGGATAAATTAGCCCAAATTCAAGGAATAAAACCCGAAGAATTAAAAACTTGGAACCGTCAATTTATAAAAATTACTGGTCTTTTGGATATTTATCAAGCTAAAAAACGTTGCTTTACTCAAGTTATATTAGAAGATCCTGCTCAACTAGAGCTACTCGCTGAAGGTGAAGCTAAAAGGTTACTTGGGCAAGCTTCTAATGAAGCAACTTTTCAAACAAAACCTATTAAAGCAGCACCTAATCAACCTCCTGCAACAGCTAAAACAGCCCAAACTACTAATAACCTTCTTTTTGAGACAGAGAATCAAGAAATATCTTTATGCAGACAAGGTAGAGTTCATGCCCGACAAAGAAATTATTGGGCAGCAATTCAATGTTATGACCAAGCTCTCTTGCTCAAACGAGACTATGGTATTGCCTACTACTACCGTGGTATTGCCCACCAAAGGGTTGGGGATCAATTAAAAGCGACTAAGGATTTCCTAGAAGCTAAAAGACTCGGTGTTTAATTGCCTGCTAGGGATTACTTAAACTAAGGTTGCCCTAGACCAAAGTTCCGACCAGCTATAATTCACGCTTGTCACTGCAAAATCTGGCTTTTGCTGAAATGGACGCTGAACATAACGCAAAGTAAAATCATTCAGAGATAATTGTGTTGACTCAGAAACTTCCACCAAAGCCAAGATATAACTATCAGGTTTATTCAAAGCTGTGATAATTTCATTTTTCGTGACTGTCACCGTACTCGCACCCCGAATTCGACCTTTGACTTCAATAAAACGCAGCCGATTCGTGCCGGGGATGCGCGATTCAATATCATAACCGCACTTGTCAGCACTTACATCCCTTGGCTCAAATCCCTGCTTTCGTTCCGCTGCCATCACTGCTTGCATAGCCAGATTCTCTACTTGCTGTTTTTCTATAGCGAAATTACCTGGAGTTTGTTGAGTTTCCCCTTTCAAATGCTGGATCAAAGCCACAGGTACAATCAATGCACCGCCCAAAACCACTGGCGGTTTAGCTGATATATTACGCTCTTGCTCTAACTCTGCCAGTCGCTTTTCCCGGCGTGCTTTTAGTTCTTCTGCTCTCCGACGAGCATTATCGTAATTGGGTTGTGCAGTCGCCTGCAATCCAATTTTTAGTCGAAATTTTTCGGCTCGATTCTCATAGTAGTTAATTTCTGTAGTCAGTCGCTCTTTTACAGCTTCTATTGTCTTATTAATCCGCTCCGTCCGCTGCTGTTGCACTTGCTCTTTATGCCGGGGAACTAGGTGTTGAATGGCATAATGTTGCGCTTGTTCATCAATCCCTTTCTGTAGGATTGAAGATTGATTCATCAATATGTTTAATATCTGGGGTAGCAAAGATTGTTCGGATTGCTGCAAAGGTCGGTAATCTAAATAGGGTGCGTGACCTGCATTTTTAGCGTTACCTTCTGAGTCAATCTCTACATACTGCATCTGCCTAGATACAACTCTGAAATGGTCAGACTTGTCCTTACGAGCATCTTCAATAGAATGTTCTAGGTACACTAAAATGCGAACTTGTTCAGTCAAGTCATTCTCATCCACAAGGATACATCCTTGTTTTAATAAAGCACGATATGGTTCCAAAATTAAATCTATTGTGTGATTTAAGAGTGGATGACCGGGATAGATAAACTCAGCATCTAGTTTACCCCGAAGACGAGCTTGAGCTTTTTCAAAACAAATGTGACGGTAAGACTTAGGTAATCGGTTGCGGAGACTACTTGGAATAGGAGCTACTATTTCATAACGTCCCAATTCACCTCCCTGTATTTTACCTCCAAGCAGCCGAAAGCCTGCTACAAAAAAGTCTATTATAAAGTGGGGTTGTAGCTTATGCACTTCTGCGCGTTCAATATTTTCATAAATTTCACGCAGCTTAGAATTGTCCATTAAGTTATGATAAAGTGACCGTTTTTCTAAGATCTTTTGAAGGTTCTCTAGATTAAGTTTGTCCTCAATATCTTGCTCTAGTTTCGCTTGGTTGTCGGGTCTATCACCATAGCGGATAGCCTCAATTAAAAGTTTCTCTAGTTGTTTACCATCGATCGCCTCTCCTAAGACATCAAAAACTTTACCTCCTAATGCTTTTCGCGCCACTTCTAATTTTTCCAGCACCGTTTGGAACACTTTTCCCTCTCGTGTATTTACTGCTACCAAGTTCCAGAGATGGCATATTTCTGTTTGACCAATCCGGTGAATGCGCCCAAATCGCTGTTCTAGTCGATTGGGATTCCAGGGCAAATCATAATTAATCATTAAATGGCAAGATTCATGGAGGTTAATCCCTTCACCCGCAGCATCATTAGCCACTAAAACTTGCACCGTAGGATTTTGGTTAAATGCCTCCTGTATTTTTTGACGATCTTCTTGTTTAACACCGCCATGAATGGCAACAACTGCTTGTTCACCTATAATTTTTCTGACACGGAGTACCAAATAGTTCAAAGTAGCGCGATGTTCAGTAAACACAATAATTTTGCGCCTTTGTCCCTGAGAATTAAACATTTCTGGATTATTTTTAAATAGCTTAGAAAGCTCTTCCCATTTTGTATCAGTACCGCTTTTTCGCACTTCTTGTGCCAATTGTACCAATTTTTCTAGCTTATTAATTTCAGCTAAAAGTTCCGCAATAGTTGAAGCGGCTGTAGCTTGATCTACAAATTCATCTTCCAGATTTTCTATTTCTTGAGATAGAAAATCTTCTAAATCCTCTGAATCGGGACAAGTGAGTGTCTTCAGAAAATCTTCTTTTTGACGCAATTTATTTTCCAATCGCTCCCGTCGCCCTTGCAAAGACTGGTAAATTGCTTCTGGGGATGATGCCAGTCGTCGCTGTAAAATTGTTAGGGCAAAACCGATGCTCGTCTTGCGTCCCTTCTCTAGTTTATCAGCCCTATTGAATTCTTTTTCTACATATTCAGTCACTTGTTTATAAAGCAGCTCTTCCAAATATGATAGATGATAAGCTAAAGAGTAAGATAAACGTTGTGGCAACAGAGGCTTGCCTTCCAAATCTACTAAGTCTTCTTTTAGCATCCGTCGCATCATGTCAGAGGTGTCTGCATAATGAACGCCATTACGAAACTTGCCCTCGAAGCGATCGGGGTCTAGCAGCCCCATAAACAGTTGAAAATCTTCTTCTTTGCCGTTATGAGGCGTAGCAGTCATCAATAAAAAATGGCGGGTAGTTTTACTATCTGATAGGATCTTTCCAAGCTTGTAACGTTTAGTTTCTTTCACTTCACCCCCGGAGAAAGAGGCAGACATTTTGTGAGCTTCATCGCAGATAATTAAATCCCATTCAATTGACTTGATATTTTCTTGAAGTTTTTTCTCTTGACTCGATTTATCTCGTTTTAATTTATCTACCCTAGCAATGACCAAGCGCATATTTTCAAAAACGTTTTCTGTGAGTGTGGTCTTGATGTGGTCGTTACTAATAATTTCAAAATTTAGCTCAAATTTCTTCTGGAGTTCTAGTTTCCACTGGGTTACTAAGTTGCCAGGAACAACAATTAGACACCGCTGCAAATCACCGCGCATCATTAACTCTTTAATCAACAACCCGGCCATGATGGTTTTGCCTGCACCTGGATCGTCAGCCAGCAAGAAGCGCAAAGGTTGACGTGGTAGCATTTCTTCATAAACTGCCGTGATTTGGTGGGGATACGGCTCGACTTTTGAGGTATGAATAGCCAAAAATCGATCGAATAGATGGGCAAAGTCAATTCGGAGGGCTTCCGAAACTAGGCGAAATAAAGCCCCATCAGCATCGAACGGCCAAGGATATTTTTGAGTGATAAGTTCTAATTGTGCCTCGTCTGAACGATACAGGACGCGATCTCCTAGATTACCGCTGTCATCAGCTCGATATATTAGTGTGACAGCATCGGCTCCACACCTGGAGACACGTTCTACCGTGACTGTGGTGTTCGGTAGAATTCCTTTAAGCTTAAACCCTTCGCTTAATTCCTCAAGTTTAGCCATGATGAGTGCGCTCAGTCCCTTATGAATTGTGAAAAGCTTGTAAATAAATTTATGTGCTTAAGGATACTCCAGCGTCACAAAAAGTCGAGTGGCTACCGGATTTGCACTGGGCAATGCACAGCCACAAAAGATCATTGTTGCAGCGGCACTCCTCAATCCACTTCAAAAGGTATATGAAATTAAAATAGTCTTCTAATTGCATAGGTGATTTGGGAGTAATAAATAGGGGTTTTTAATGCAGGGTAAGAGCATCTCAATCAAGCTTGACAAAAGGAGTTGAGAACAGTCATCATATAATCATTATTCATAGAAGCCTGTTTGATTTTTTGACGAAGACTACGCTGCAATGTTTTCTCCTGATTAAGAGCGTTAAGTGCTATCCGTCTCAGGATAGCAAAATTACTCTTGACTATGACCTGAACGAATCCGACATTGATCCTCATGGAACGTGACATCTAAAGTCCAATGAACTTGGTTCTCAATCGTCCAATGTTGACGAATGGCACGACCAAGAACTTGAGCATCCGCCGGCAGAGAAGTCAGATAAAATTGGACTTCATGAGTCGTTTTGTTCCAAAGATGGCGGATTCTTTCAATAATGACGATGGTTTGCAGTCCCGACCACGGGTCTTGTTGATAAAGACCACCGAAAGCCTCTAAAGGAACAGCCCAAACATAACGTTTTTCAGTGCGATGGTGTCCCTTTTCAATCTGTTGGTTATAACTAACGTTAATGCCTTCAAAGTTATTAGCTCTTCTGGTATCAAACCATTCTTTAACCTGAGAATATAAAGTGGGATGATTGGCTTTAAGAGATACAATATAATCAGCTTTTTTGTGGCGAATTTGTTTCACAATCTCGGTTTGCGTTCCCATCGCATCAATGGTAACGATCGCCCCGGTCAGGTCTAATAATTCTAAGAGTGCCGGAATTGCCGTAATCTCGTTGGAATGATCCTCAACTTTAACTTGCCCTAAAACTAAACGCTGTTCACTTGCCCAAGCCGTGACCAAATGCAAAGCTTTTACGCCTTGATTACGGTCATAAGAACCTCTAACACTTTTGCCATCGATGGGGATAATCTCGCCAACTATCGAACCAAGCATACTTTGAAGCCACTTCGCTAAACATTGTTCTCTCATCATCAGGATTAATTCTTTCAAAGACTCGTCGAAAAGTATCATCACTCGGGATACCATTGGGTAATTCGAGAAATTCCTCTAACCATTGTTGTTTAGCGATGCCATAATTTTCCATGTCTTCCCAACCTTCGGCACCGCTAATGACGGCTAAAATAGAGATTACTAAAATATCTTTTAATAACTGTTTTTGGGTTCTTTGAACTCTGGGGTCGGGGAGCTCTGCTACATAATTCAATAAATTGGCTTGGATTTCGCGAGCGAGGTGTTAAATGTCGTTTTTCTGCTCTTTTAGCTTGAGATTTTACAGCGAGTTTCAATCTAGGTGCAAAACCATTTGTCATTGTCTTTAACTCCGTTTCAACTTGATTGACTTTGTTAAGAGTCAAACTTGATTATAGGTTTGAGTTCGGTGCACAGATATAGATCCTATTGGCGGCTTTTTGTCAAGTACAATTTATACCAAATTAGATGAGCTTACCCTGTTATCAATATGTGTTCCGTAGTACATTCCTCCCTGATAGCGACTAAACATAATCGGACGCATCGCTTTAGGGCGCGCCGCTATTTGGAATAAAGAATTTCGTTTTACTGCTTGGTTGACTAAATTTCTGAGTTCTTGAGTGGGAGCCGCATAATTTTTTAGTTGAGCGTTATTTTTTACTTTTTGGGTGTACCAACCTGCTGTTAACTTGCCATCAACAAATTCAGCATTGGAGAAAGCGGTGAACAAGGAAAATCTGGGAAGAAGAGTTAAGGTTTTATATTAATATCAACTCTTAAGCTACTGAGGATAATTTTACTTGAAAACAGCTACCTACTCCTAGCTGACTGGTAACGCTAATGTCTCCTCGGTGGCTTTGGACAATTGCTTGGGCGATCGCCAATCCCATCCCCAAACCCCCTTCACGGCGATTTCTGGCTCGATCGGCTCTCCAAAATCTGTCGAAAACTAACTTGACATCTTCTGGAGCAATGCCGATACCAGTATCCTCTACACTCACAATTGTCGATCGGTTCTGTCTGCTCAGAGAAACAGTCACACTTCCGCCCGCTGGTGTGTAATGAATTGCGTTTCCGAGCAAGTTGGAAAACAAACGAGTTAGCTGTGCAGCATCTCCCATTACAGACGTATTAATGGCTAAATTTGACTTGAGAATAATTTGCTTTTCTTGAGCTTGCAGTTCCCACAAATCTAGCAAATCCTCTAATAGTTCATCTAACGGCACCGCTATCCACTCGCGGGCGATCTTGGCTGCTGGTGCATCCATTCTAGTTAATAAAAGTAAGTCTTCAACTAACTGAGTCATCTGTTTAGTAGCAGAGGCGATCGCCGCCATTTTCTTAACATCCGCTGCATGAATTCTCTCTGGATGACTCTGCATAACTTCCACAGAAGTTTTAATCGCTGTCAGCGGACTTCTCAACTCATGGGAAGCATCAGCAGTGAATTGTTTTAACTGCTGAAAACTATCCTCAATTGGCTTGAGAGATTGCTTAGTCAGCCACAAACCACCAACCGCAGTCAAGCTCATAACAATAATACTCCCATAACCCAAATTCCAGCGGAGTCTGCTGAGAACTTCTTCGACTTCTTTAGTAGATTCGCTGGTGCGAATATAACCTTTTAATTCTTGCTTTTTATTATCATAAGAAATGTAAACTGGAATGGTCGCCGAGCGAATTTGCCCGTTTTGTATGGTTTGGAAACCCGATTTTATCGGTACTGGCGGTAAAGTATTGCCGGAATTTCCTAACATTTTACCTGCTTCATTAAACCATTCTACAGCTTGATCTGGTTCCCGCAGATTTTGCCAGGGAATGTCTAAGTCTCCGTCTTTATCTAACTGGCGCGTTACTTTTTTGCGATGGAGTTCAATTTGAATATCATCATTGCGCTGTTCACTTTCTTGGTCAGATTCATCGCCTTTTTTTTCTGGATTTTCTGAAATATGCTGCTTTTCGATCGCAACTAAACTGTGAGAAGCTGCTTGAGCCAAAACCTCCAATCGCTGGTCTAATTCTTGATACAGACTGCTGGCAAATAATTCATAAACAGCAATAGCAGAAGTTCCTAAAATAGCTACCATCACTGTTAAGTAAGATAGCAATAAACGCCATCCCAAAGCTTGAAATTGGGGATTAGAGGTTTTGGTTGAGCCGATAACCGATGCCATAAATAGTCTCAATAAAATTAGCTGGTGCACCTGCAGCTTTCAGTTTTTGCCGCAAACCCCGGAGATGAACTTTTACGGTTTCTTCTCCTGGCGAGTCTTCAAAAGCCCATATATGGTCTAGGATAGCACTCCGTGTTAAAACGCGCCCTCCTGTTCGCAGGAATAATTCTAGCAAACTGTACTCCTTTGGTGTAAGATGCAGCAAATTATCGCGATAAGTAACTTCGCAGGTATTCGGGTTTAAACGCAGATTTTCCCACTCTAATACTGGTGGTAAAGTTGTACTTCCCCGCCGCAGTAAGGCTCTAATTCTTGCTGCTAATTCGGGCAAATCAAAAGGTTTAACGACATAATCATCGGCTCCCGCATCTAATCCCATGACTTTATCATTGCTGGTGTCTCTGGCTGTTAGCATTAACACGGGGGTTTTTAAACCTTGTCGGCGCAAGCGCTGACAAAGGCTAATTCCATCTAATTTTGGCAGCATCACATCTAGCAGAATTAAGTCATAAGTAAAAGCTTCTGCAAAGTTCCAACCTTCTTGACCGTCGGCGGCTATATCTACGGCATAATGTTGGTCGGTGAGGGCTTCTGCTAATGCTTGGGCAATGCGATAGTCATCTTCTACTAACAGAATCTTCATAGCTCGCTGCTAAATACTGACTGCTAAATACTGACTGCTAAACAGCAATATAAAAGATAATTGGCACACCAGACGGTTCCGAAGTATTTGATCTAAGTTGAGATTTATTTATCTCAATGTAGGGCGTTCGCTTTTCGGAGTATCATACAATATCAATGGTATTTTTGCACTCTTGTTATTTATTTATGAGAAAAATCACAATATTATCGATCGCCCTACTAATTTTTGTAGGAACTCTCGAACTGCCGAAGGTGGGCTTGCAACTAAGTGCGATCGGGCAAATAGAAACACCCCAACCCATCCCAACACCCCAACCCATCCCAACACCCCAACCCATCCCAACACCCCAACCACAAACACCCCAACCAATTTCAACACCCCAACAAATCCAAACACCCCCAATCCAAACACCCCAACCAAAAGCAAACGACCCCAAAAAGCTCGGCTACGTCTCCCCAGAATTTGCCGAAAATTTCTCCCAGCAACAAATCGACCAAATCAACGCCAACGTCGAAACGCTGCTGCTAACTCAAAGCTGCTCCCGCTGCGACCTCCGAGCCGTAAAATTAGTTAACATTAACTTAAAAAATCCCATCCTGACAGGAGCAGATTTATCAGATGCCAACCTCAGCGGTAGTCGGTTCGAGATCTCAGATTTTGTCAACACCAATTTAGCTCGCACAAACTTAAGCGGAGCCGAATTAGTTGGAGCGAGAATCAGCAACGCTAACCTCAGAAAAGCTAACTTGACAAAGACAAATCTAGACGGTGCAGACCTGCGATTTTCCGACTTGAGGGATGCCAATCTTTCCGATGCCAACCTCCGCAATGCTAATATAGATGGCGCTACTATCGATCGAGCAAGCATGGCCGGCACCACAATGCCAGACGGCAGAAAAAATCAATAATATAGTCTCGTTTCCGGCGCGATTGAAATCGCTTCTTGTCCCACAAAGTGGGGATGGTGCGCCGACTGCATCCCTTCCAGGCTCTGCCTCCTTCCAGGCTCTGCCTGGGAATAAATATCTAGAGGCTCTGCCTCGTTTCCAGATTGTTAATTAAGCCGTGTATCCGTGTCCAAATCCGTGTCATGCCTTCCTTCTGAATCAAACAGCCAAAAACCTCTGAATCACCTCATCACTTAACTCGCTAGTGCTTCCAGAAGCCACAATCCCGCCTTTTTGCATAGCATAATACCAGTCAGCCTGCCGCACAAAATGCAAATGTTGCTCCACCAACAAAACAGAAATCCCCCTAGTCGCAACCACGCGGCGCACCGCAGCTTCAATATCTAAAATAATCGATGGTTGAATCCCCTCCGTAGGTTCATCCAAAACCAGCAACTGCGGCTCACCCATCAAAGCCCTAGCAATAGCTAACTGCTGCTGCTGTCCCCCGCTCAAATCACCTCCCAGGCGATCGAGCATAGTTTTCAAAACCGGAAATAACTCAAAAATTTCATCAGGAACTTCAGGATTTTTGGTTTTGCTTGGTTTCGCTTCCAAACCTAACAAAAGATTTTCTTTTACAGTCAAACGTGGAATAACTTCACGCCCTTGAGGCACATAACCAATGCCTAATCTAGCCCGCTGGTAAGTCAACTTAGAAGCAATAGATTCTCCGCCAAAAGCAATAGTGCCACTGCGCGGTTGCAGCAACCCCATAATCGTTTTTAGCATCGTAGTTTTGCCCACACCATTGCGGCCGATCAAGCAAACCATTTGCCCCGCCATAACGCTTAAATCGACATCGCGCAAAATGTGACTTTCGCCGTAGTAAACATTCAAATTAGATACTTGTAGCATATTCTTTGGATTGGTAATGAATAATTGGTAATTGGCAATCCCTAGTATCCATTCTGCTTGTATCGGAATGATTAAACCGCAGAGGACACAGAGGATACAGAGAAAGGGAAGAGAGAGATGAATAATTCCGATGCCAACGGATTTGATATAATCGGAAACAGTCAACTAACTAATGACTAATGACTAATGACTAATGACTAATGACTAATGACTTATTACTCTTCCGGTTTGCCCAAATATACCTCAATTACCCGATCGTCATTTTGCACCTCATCCATAGTCCCCTCACACAAAACCGCACCCTGATGCAACACCGTCACCTGTCGCGCAATTTGCCGCACAAACTCCATATCGTGTTCAATTACCAACACCGAATGACTTTCGGCCAATGAAATCAGCAGCTCTCCAGTTAACATCGTTTCCTCATCCGTCAAACCCGCCACAGGTTCATCTACCAACAACAAATCAGGAGATTGAGCCACCAACATTCCAATTTCCAACCATTGCTTTTCCCCGTGAGAAAGCAAACCCGCCGAAATATCAGCCTTAGCAACTAAACCAATTGTTTCTAACAAACCAGAAACCGTGCGTTTTTCAGCAGCAGAAGCAGGCTGAAACAAAGTCGAAAAAACATTTTTATGGCGGCTGCAAGACAATTCCAAATTTTCGCGTGGCGTTAAATTCAAGTAAACTCGCGGCGTCTGAAACTTGCGGCCAATTCCCAAGCGCGAAATCCTATCTTCCGACAACTTTCGTAAATTTTGTCCCTTAAATAACACCCTGCCCTCTGTCGGCTGCACCTTCCCGGTAATTGAATCTAGAAAAGTTGTTTTACCCGCACCATTGGGGCCAATAATAACTCGCATTTCGCCCGCATCCATGCTGAAATTTAAACCGTTGATGGCTTTAAAACCATCAAAACTCACAGTCAAGTTTTCTATTTCTAATACTTTTCCATTCATAGGTGATTTCTCCGGGTAGGGTGCGTCAGTTAACAGTCTCTGGGTAAGCCGGAAAATCTGTGGGCTGACGCACCTGACAGCGCTGATTTTCTCTGAGAAGGTGCGTCAGTTAAAAGTCTCTGGGTAAGCCAAGAAATCTGCGGGCTGACGCACCCTACACAAGCACATAAACGGTTATTTTACTCTAAACTAAAACTGCTCGAACTGCTCGACATTGGAGGTGGAGAAGCTGCCATAATTCGCTCAGCTAACTTCGAGAGCGGCAGACTTTGCAAATACACTTTTCCAGGCCCGGTTAGCTTAACTAAAAACAAGCCTTCACCACCAAATAGAGCATTTTTAAACCCGCCCACAAACTGAATATCGTAATCTACAGTCGGCGCAAAAGCTACCAAACAACCAGTGTCCGCTCGCAACACTTCGCCAACTGCCAAATTTTTCTCAACTATTGTTCCTCCCGCATGAACAAAAGCTAGCCCGTCACCCTGCAATTTTTGCAGAATAAAACCTTCTCCACCAAAGAAACCGGCACCGAGCCGCTTGGTAAATGCTACCTCAATTTCAATGCCGTTGGCCGCACAGAGAAATGAGTCTTTTTGACACAAAAATTTACCGCCAAGTTGGCCTAAATCGAGGGGAATTACTTTACCCGGATAGGGGGCGGCAAAAGCGACGCGGGCCTTGCGATTTCCGGCGTTGACAAAGGTGGTAATGAAAAAACCAGCTCCTGTCAGCATCCGTTTGAAACCTTGAAATAAGCCGCCACCTGTGGATGTTTGCATTTGGATGTCGCCTTCCATGTATGTCATGGTTCCAGCTTCAGCCCTGACGCCTTCTTTGGGGTCGAGTTCAATCTCGATGAGCTGCAAATCGTCGCCGTAGATTTTGTAGTCAATAATATCTGCCATATGTTGCCCCTCAAGTTAAAGAACGAAGCTACTTGCTACGAATATCTAAGTAGGTACATATATATTACGTTTCCTCAGACAGAGATAAACACAGCGTTTGTCAAGTCTATTGCGATTGCTTTGTTTGTCTGTTGTAGGTGAAATTTATTTATGTCAGCCTACTTATAAATTACACGATATTTTTGCACTCAATGTTCAAGTTCTTCTTTTTCGAGCTGCACTTGGGGGTCTTGTTCCAGGCTGGGATAAGTAGATGCGTACTTGGGTCTTCTGAACAAGCTGCGGATTTGGCCGAAACCTTGATGTTGCAGCCATCCGACTAAGCCGTCGGGCAGCACTGTGACTACTATTAGGAATAGCGCGCCTTGGAAAAATAGCCAAACTTCGGGGAATTGTTCGCTCAAGAAACTTTTGCCAAAGTTGACTAGCAGTGTTCCCAATATTGCTCCCGATAATGTGGCGCGACCTCCCACTGCGACCCAGATTACCATTTCAATTGAAAAGGCAATATCCATTGCTTTTGGCGAAATGATTCCGGTTTGTACGGTAAATAATGCGCCTGCAATCCCTGCTAAGGCGGCGGAAATTGCAAAGACTAAAACTTTGTAGCCTGTGGGATTGTAACCAGAGAAACGCAGGCGCACTTCGTCGTCGCGAATGGCTACTAGCAGCCGGCCAAAACGCCCGCTGGTCAGCCATCGGCAGAGGGCGTAAGTTGCTGCTAAAAATAGTATGGTGAGAATGTAGAAAATATATTGAGTATCTCGGTCATTGACTGTGGCTCCGAACAAGGTTTTAAAGTCTGTGAGTCCGTTGGTGCCGTTAATCAGTTTTTGCTGACCGTTAAAGAAGTTGAAAAATACAATGGTTGCTGCTTGGGTGAGAATTGAAAAGTAAACGCCTCGAATTCGATTGCGGAATACTAAATAACCTAAAAGTGCGCCTAAGATGGCGGGGATGAGAACTACTGCTAATGCTGAGAAGGGAAATGAATAAAATGGTTGCCAAAACCAGGGGAGTTCGGTAACGCCGTAGAGGTTCATAAATTCTGGCAATTGACTGCTGGCGGTTGGGGGAATTTGCAATTTTAGGTGCATGGCGAAAGCGTAGCCGCCGATCGCAAAAAACACCCCATGCCCTAAACTAAGTAAACCTGTGTATCCCCAAATCAAGTCTATGCCGAGGGCTGCAATTGCTAGTGCTAAAAACCGCCCCAATTGATTGAGCCGAACGTCGGGCAGTATTCCTGGGATGAGTAAGATGAATGTGAGGGCGATCGCGCTGACAATTGCCGCTTCTTTTAGCCAGGGTTTTTGATGTTTGTTCTGCATTTTTCGCTACACTCGCAGTTGTAATTTTTAATTTTCTACCGTCCGCCCTTTTTGCGGGAAAATCCCTCCCGGCTTCACTTGCAGAAAAGCCATAATTAAGGCGAATACCATTACTTTTGCCATGCTGGTTGTGGCGAAAAATGTGAAGAAGTCGGCTAAAGGCTTGACAGGAGCGAACATTAATGCTAAGGTTCCCGAACCGATCAGGTAATTTGCAGTGCCGATCGCGATCGCAGCAACTACACTCCCCACAATCTTGCCGACACCGCCCACAACCACCACCATAAACGTATCGACTATATAATTTTGTCCAGTATTTGACCCTACCGAACCAATCAAACTAATCGCGCACCCAGCGACACCAGCCAGCCCCGAACCCAAAGCAAAAGTCAGCGCGTCTACTTGTTCGGTAGGAATACCCAAACACGCACTCATGCTGCGATTTTGCGTCACGGATCTAATCCGCAATCCCCACACAGACTTTTGCAAAAATAGGTAAATTCCCGCCAAACAAATTCCTGTCAGCACAATAATAAAAATTCGGGCGTAGGGCAACTGAAAATTGCCCAGCGGTATGCCACCGCGCAACCATTTCGGTGCAGTTACGTCCACATTTTGAGCGCCAAACCAAGGTTGAGTTACTGCCAGTTTGTAAGTTTGCCCTAAAAAGGCGCTCACCGCCCAGGAAATACCCAAAGATAAAGGCAAAATTAGGGCGATAATTTTGTTACGAATGCGATCGAAATCCAGGCGCGATTTCAGCACCCGCAAACCGCCAAAAAACAGCAAACAAAACACCGCAATCCCAATTACCAGCACCCAACTAACGCTGCGGACAAACTGCTGCAAAATTAAACTTACGCCCCAAGTGGCCAGCAGAGTTTCTAGCGGTCGCCCGTAAAGATAGCGAATCACTCCGCGTTCGAGAATCAATCCTACCAATGCAGCTACTAAAAATGCTAAGGGAATTGCAAATAAAATATAGGTTTCAAAAGCAAATCCTCCGATACCTTTGAAGACATTTTGCACCACGAAAGTTGTATAAGCCCCCAGCATCATCAACTCGCCATGAGCCATATTAATCACGCCCATCAGCCCGAAAATAATCGCTAGTCCCAGGGCTGCAATTAGTAAAACAGCGCCGATGCTAAGGCCGTTAAATAAACCATCTAATATCGCCAATTTTGTTACTCCTGCATCAAGTCTGTTAACTTTGTTCGCGGATAATTAGGGGCGGATTTTACCCCATTGGTGTCAACTTAGAACTAAAACCCTCTGTATATTTCGCTTGTAGCCGAGTCTCGATCCCCCTCGCATCCCCCTTAATAAGGGGAGTAGGGGTTGACTTTGAAGAGTCCAGTTCCCCCTTAATAAGGGGAGTAGGGGTTGACTTTGAAGAGTCCAGTTCCCCCTGATTAAGGGAGTAGGGATTGACGAAAGAATGCTCTTACTCCCCCCTTATTAAGGGGGGCCGGGGGGGATCTCCGGGTTTAAAGACAAACCCTAGGGCAATCGAATATACGTTGCCAACGTTAACAAAATTGGTATTACCTACTTATCAAGCTTTGAATTTGCCACCTTTTGCGGGGTCTGACCAATCGCAAGCAAAGCCTTTTGTTTCAGCGACAAATTGATTCCAAGGCACCGGCTTCACTGCTTCTGGTGTAGCAAAAGCGATGTTAAATAAACCGTCGTCTCTAACTTCGCCCAACCGCACAAATTTAGAAAGGTGATGGTTAACATCCATCGTTACTGTGCCCCCTGGCGCGTCAAAGGTTTGACCCAAAGCTGCGGCCCGTACTTTTTCCAAATCGTCGGCTGTCCCTGCTTTTTCGACGGCTTGCTTCCACAGGTAAACCATGATGTAAGCTGCTTCCATCGGGTCATTGGTCACTCTATCTTTACCGTATTTTGCCTTGAAAGCTTCCACAAATTTTGTATTGGCCGGAGATTCTACAGTCATGAAGTAATTCCAGGCGGCGTAATGGCCTTTAAGATATTCTACGCCGATCGCCTTTACTTCTTCTTCTGCAATACTGACAGACATTGACGGATATTTGTCCGGGCCCAAACCTGCACCCTGCAACTGTTTGAAAAATGCTACGTTGCTGTCGCCGTTGAGAGAATTGAAAATGACGCCGCCGTCTGGCAAAGCTGCCTTAATTTTAGTAATAATTGGCGTGACTTCTGTCCCGCCCAAAGGAATGTAATCTTCCCCAACTAATTCGCCGCCTTTGGCTGCTAGCTGTGCTTTGATAATGGTATTTGCCGTGCGGGGAAAAACGTAGTCAGACCCGACTAAGAAGAATTTTTTCCCTTTATTTTCTAGCAGCCAGTCAACTGCTGGTTCGATTTGCTGGTTCGGCGCAGCCCCGGTATAAAAGATGTTCTTGGAACACTCTTGACCCTCGTATTGTACGGGATACCAGAGCATATGATTTTTTTCTTCAAATACCGGCAATACTGCTTTGCGGCTAGCGGATGTCCAGCAGCCGAAGACGGTGACAACTTTATCTTGGTCGATCAATTTTTTGGCTTTTTCTGCAAAAGTCGGCCAGTCTGAGTTGCCGTCTTCTATGACTGCTTCGATTTGTTTTCCGAGGACACCCCCAGCTTTATTAATTTCTTCGATCGCTAATTGTTCGGCATCGACAACGCTTTTTTCGCTGATTGACATCGTGCCGCTCAAGGAATGCAAAATTCCTACTTTGATCGTGTTTCCGCCCCCGGCTGCTGCTGGTGTTCCTGTGGAAGTTGGAGAAGGAGAAGCGGCGGGAGTTGCTGTTGGAGTTGGAGTTCTACAAGCTTTTAGAAATAAACTTGATGTTAGGGTAGCAGAACCGTATAAAAGGAATTTCCGCCGATCGAATCGCTTTGTCATTTTTTCTTGTTACTCTTGAACAGATGAGTCTGATGATTGAGAATAATAACACATAGCGACTTGATATTAAGACTCGCTTCAGCAAACTGTTGTATTTTTAGCTACAAAACTTATTGTTTTTGACAAAATGAATGTTTTGTGGGATTGAGGGCAACTGCGCCAGAAACCGGGGTGATACCATTTTAGATTTTAGATTTTCGATTTTCGATTGACTGATGACATCAGGGTTGGGATCGCGGGCGTAGCGGATTTTTTTGGCAAACCTGGTTTAGACGCCCAAATACGTCTTTTCAGGAATTAGTGTGACATTAGAAACCTGGTTTCTTTACATAAATTATCTTATTGATGCTACCAGTTAGGCAGCAACCGGGTCGATCGCACTTGCATAGAAAGCGGGTTTCTCGCTCTCGACAAGTTTTTGATGCTAAAACTTAGGCAGCAACCGGGTCGATCGCACACTCATAGGCGAGTATCAAAGCAGGTGACGATCGCACTTCGCTTTGAGTACGATCGTCACCTGTAGAAATGCCCCTGATTTATGGAGAATAGCGGACTCGAACCGCTGGCCTCTGCGGTGCGATCGCAGCGCTCTACCAACTGAGCTAATTCCCCTGATTGAGTTTTAATTTAGCATTTTAGATGCGAGATTGCCGAATCTAAAAGACTGACAGGTTTTGCTTGCTCTCACGTTCGCAGACCGTCACTTACACTAGCACGTAACTGCTAAAAAGGTCAAGTGTTTTCCGCAGTCGGCTCAGTGGGGGCGATCGAGCAAAGTGCCGCCACTCTATCCAACTCTAAATCAGCAAAATAGTCCACCGTCCAATTAGCTTGGCGCTGGATCATGTGAAACGGGTAAGTATGAGTCACACCCGCAACCTGAATCCCCGCTTTTTTCGCTGCTTCAATCCCCGCAAAAGTATCTTCTATCGCCAAACACTCGATCGGTTGCAGGTTAAAGTCGGGATATTTCTGGTTGAGAAGTTCCACAGCCAATAGATAGCCGTCGGGTGCTGGTTTGCTCGCCGTCAAGTCATCGCCTGCAACAATTAACTCAAAGTTTGCTGCCAAACCGGCCCGATCTAACACCAATTCTATATCCGATCGCATTGCCCCGCTAACTACGGCCATTTTCAGTCCGGCGGGCCGAATTTTATCAAGAAATTCTGCCAAACCCGGATAAATCGGGAGTTTCTCCAAAGTATCTATTTGAGCTTTGTAAGCTTGGGCCTTGCGCTGCAGGAGTCGATCGAGATATGTTTCTGTTAGATATCGTCCTCGGCGCTTGAGTAGTTCGGTAATGCAAGCGCGATCGCTCCTTCCCAAACAAATTTCTCGAAACTCCCCACGTTTGAGCTGGAGATTTTCATCGAGCATCAATTGATCGATGATTTTCTCGTGAATCGGCTCGTCATTAACAATCACACCATTAAAATCAAATAAAACTGCTTTTAGAGTCATTAGTCATTAGTCATTAGTCATTAGTCATTAGTCAGTCAACAGTCAACAGTCAACAGTCAACAGTCAACAATCAACAATTAATACATCAAGCCGGAGCTGGAATGCCCGGTAAATCGCCATCAAAATCAGGAGTTCGATCGCCCCAATTCCACCCCGTCGCCACCTTAGCCTGTTCCAAATCTTCCCCCGGCAAAGGTTTCACGCCCTGCGTCACCTGATTCACCCACCAGTGTTCGTGAGTTTGCACCGCCGCGAATCCTGCCGTCCCCACCCAAGCATCGAGGCTGCCAGCCGCGTAAGACTTAATATAAGGCTCTTCAAAGATATCAGTCAGCCACTCTGTTTGCCGCAAAGTTTTTTGATTTCCGTCCAAAATTGCCACTTGTCCCCCAACCTTCAGCAGTCGGAAGCTTTCTCGCAAAATTGCCCGCGATACAGCAGGTGGCGTCTCGTGAAACAGCAAGGAAGCTGCGACTAAATCGAAGCTAGCATCGCCAAAAGCAACGCTTTCGGCATTTCCGTGCAACCACTGGATATTTAAGCCGGCTTTTTGCGCTTTCATGTCGGCAACTACCAGCATATAAGGCGACAAATCCAGCCCGACTACTTCCGCTTCGGGAAAAGCCTGCTTGAGCATGAGCGTTGTCGAACCCGTGCCACATCCCAAATCGATAATTCGGCGCGGTTTCACCCGCACAGCGTCAATTAATCCTTGCCTGACGACTGTTTCGTGGGGAGGCAAAACATATTGCGTGATGGGATCGTAGGAAACGGCGGCGCTGGGGTTGAGGTAGCCGCCTTTAATGCCGTGAAAGTTTTGGCTGCTGTAATATTCGGGATAAACTAAATCGGGTTGTCGGTAGCGATCGCCCGCTGTTTCCCAGTCGATACCTTCGTATAGTCGTTTCAGTGCTTCTTCGTCGATCGCCAGTCGCATCAGGGGCGACAAAAAGCGCTCGAAAATTGTATCCTTGCCAACAGCCATAAAACACCTTTAACAAAAACTCTTCTAATTTTAGCCAACCGCCGTAAATTTAGCATTAATTAAAACTGTTGATCCCCTCTTCCCTCTTCCCTCTATCCCTTACCTCCGTTACAAAATCCGTCGGCTTCCTTTCCCTCTTCCTACTTATACCAGTTTCTCAAAAGAAGGCAACTATATACCAGCTTCAAAAGCTTGTTTCATCTGGTCTTCCAAAATCTAAAATCTAAAATCTAAAATCGTTTTACTTTCCGTTAATAATAGGAATTTTAACCAAAAATTCCGTTCCTCCCCCCGGAGGTTTAGCAATTGTGATGCTACCACCATGTCCATCCACTACAATTTTGTAGCTAATTGCTAACCCCAAACCCGTGCCTTTGCCCACCTCTTTAGTAGTAAAAAATGGGTTAAAAATTTGGTCTTTAACGCTGTCGGGAATGCCGGGGCCGTTGTCGCCGATCGCCACTTTCAGAAATTTACCGCCATGTTCGCGAACTACTCCCGTGGAAATAGTAATAATTTTATCCAGGCGATCGATCTCGTTCAAGGCATCGATCGCATTACTCAGCAAGTTCATAAACACCTGATTGAGCTGAGAGGGATAGCACTCGACTGAAGGCACTTTTCCGTATTTCTTGACTATATAAATTCTATTTTTAATGCGGTTGGAGAGCAGCAGCAAGGTATTTTCTATACCTTCGTGAATATCCGCTAGCTTTTTGTCAGATTCATCCAGACGAGAAAAGTTTCGCAAAGAAAGAACTATGCTGCGAATGCGTTCGGTTCCTATTTTCATAGAATTCAATATATGCGGCAAATCCTCCTCGATAAATTCTAACTCGATTTCTTCGCTAAAATCTGCGATTTCCTGGGGCACCTCTGGGAATGCTTCTTTGTATAAACTCACCAACTCTAATAAATCTTTAGTATATTTGCTAGTGTGAGGCAAATTAGCCGAAATAAAGTTAACTGGGTTATTTATTTCGTGCGCTATTCCAGCCACCATTTGACCTAGAGATGACATTTTTTCGCTCTGCACTAAATGAGTTTGAGTTTTTTTCAGTTCATTTAAGGCACTATTAAGCAGTTTTACTTGGTCTTGGGTTTGACTGTAAAGGTGAGCTTGAGTAATTGCGATCGCCAATTGGTCGGCTACAGCTTTTAATAGTTGGATTTCCTCCCGGCTCCAAAGCCAGTGAGTAGCGTGGCTACAAATTAAATAACCCTGCGGCTGGTTCTGAGTCTGGACAGGTACGGCTAAATAGCTATTAGCTTTAAGTTCCGGCGGTTGAGTTACACCCTTGGCCCAAGTGTCGCTCGAAAGAATAATTGGTTCGCCTTGACCACTCCGTACTAACACATTTTCGAGAAAGTAAGACTCAAAATTTATGGCTTGTGTCGGAGAATCAGATGGGCAACATTCCCACAGGATTTGTAACCTTTTTTCTTGCGGTTTGTACCAACCAAAAGCCGCCCGTTCTAGGTGTAGCAAACTTACTATTTCTTCTACTGTACTTTGCACAATTTGGTCTAATTCCAGAGAAGCGCGAATGCGTCCGGCAATCCGGTTGAGCATGGCTTCTCGCTCCGCTTGAGCGCGATTGTTTTCGGAGGAGTAAATTAGCCAAATGGCTGCTAGCATTGCCGGGATGAGCAGTCCGGCGACTACGGATGTCAGCAAATTTAATGCTTGCAGTTGGGATTCAATATTTTCGCGGGGAATTACTAAAGCCATCGACCAGTTAACTTCCTTGAGGGGAGCATAGGCCACATACACCCATTTGTTATCTATTTTTACCAGTTCGATGTTCGTCTGGCGGTCGATCATCTGCCGCGCAATTGTGGAGAGTGCGGGGTCTTTTGAGTGTAAAAAGCTTGGGGCCTCCTGGTCGATATTTCCGATTAAGTTATTATTGGGATGAACAATTGGCACTCCTTGTGAATTGAGCGCAAAAGCATAACTTTCGGAACCGTATAGTAAGCTGTTAGCGACAGATGTTACTCGGTCTAATTTAATGCTGCCCGATAGGACTCCAATTACTTGATTGGGAGCGGGGGGCAAGGCCCAAATAGGAGCTGAAATAATAATCGTAGAAACTTTTGTACTGCGGCCGATCAGCGGGTCGGAAACGTTGAGCTGTCCGGCCATTGCTTTTTGAAAGTGTTGGCGGTCTTTACTGTTCGCGCGGTTGCCTAAAGTGTTGATAAATGAGCCGTCCGATTGAGTTAATGACAGGATGAAATACTCTTTTAATCTGTATATTTCTCCTTGCAACCGGGGTTCGACTAATTGCCAATTGAGAGTGCCAACCGTAGGATCGTAAGCAATGGTTTCTATTTCTGCTTTGCGGCTGCTTAGCCAGCGGTCGATTTCATCGGTGCCTTTTTCTAGTTTTAATAGTGCTATTTGCTTTAAATTGTCAAGGATTAGTCCGCGTACAAAAAAATAGCTGATGCAAGCAGTTGTGCTAATGGTTAAAGCGGTGGTACCCAGAATTAGCAGGGTCAGCAAATGGCGGCGCTGCCGTCTGTGTTGCCAAAGACTGTGCGCTTGCTGCCACTGCGATTGAGCAGAATTGCTGATGTTGTCCCAGATTTGGCGCAGCTTTTTTGTTTGGTGTGGCGGCGGCGCAGACACAGATCCGGCTTGATTTGCTGGGTTTTGCATCATCAAATGTTCTCTCCGAATCAAATTCATCAAACTGTATTGGTCATTCGGCAGAATTAATATCAGCCAAGTCGTGAAACCAGTTTCAGAAAATAATGCAACTGTAGACCGGTGCTGCCAACCCTGGTGGTCATCAGTCATTCCCAATCTAAAATCTAAAATCTAAAATCTAAAATGGTAAGACTTACATTCCGGATTGCAAACAATTTTTCTTAAGGTTGGGCACTCGCCTTCTATTTTGGCATCAATTTTATATTTCGACCTTCGATTTACCTATTTGAGGTTTGTGCTTTACGATATCTTTAATATCTATCTCGTTTGTATAACAAAATAATTGTAAATAACACAGAGAAAATACGGAGTTTTTTAGATTGCCAATGTATTATAATGTATGAGCAAAACTCTCTTGACAATTTTACTGATTTGTGCTTTGGTTTCAAGGGGAAATTTTTTCGTCTAAAGCTTTTTTAGCCAAGCGGGTTGCATAAACGGTGAGGGCGATCGTTGCTACCAAACCAATGCCGTAAAGAGTCCACTCAGCAGCAGTGCGCGATCGCCCGCTAGATCCAAGTGCAGCCAAACTCCCGGCCAGGGAACCGATATAAACATACATGACTGTTCCGGGAATCATGCCGATCCAAGATGCCAAAAAATAATCTTTTAGAGATACCTGCGTGACTCCAAAAGCATAGTTAAGCAAATTAAACGGAAAAATGGGAGAAAGTCGCGTCAGCAGCACAATTTTCCATCCTTCAGAAGCAACTGCGGAGTCGATCGCCTTAAATTTTTGATTGCCCTCTATCTGTTTGGAAACCCAGTCGCGAGTTAAATACCGCCCTACCAAAAAAGCGCAAGTTGCACCTAAAATCGAGCCGATGGAAACACAAACCGAACCGCCAACGACTCCAAACAAAACGCCCGAACCGAGAGTCAGCAAAGAACCGGGGATAAATAGAACTGTTGCGACAATGTAAATTAGAATAAAAGCTGCCGGGCCCCAAGGGCCGAGACTCGCGATCGACTCCAGGGCATTTTTCAGAATTCCTTGGAAGTTGAAAAACTTAGTCGCCACAATCAAAGCCACAACTAAACCAATCCCTAAAATCAGTTTCCACCTATTTGATGGCGGCGGATTTTCATCGGGCGATCGCGAATCATTCATTACTTAAACTCCCCAGTCTAAATTGCATACACCGTCGTTTCCAGGGTAGGGACACGGCACTGCCCATTAGTGTCAACTTAAGCTGTTAGCCCGCCAAGTCCATCCGCCCACCCGCCAGTCCGCCAGGGGTTGAAACCCCTGTCTAATAGCGAAAGTCCTCTCAAGAGGACTAATAACTTCTTCAGTCCTCTGAAGCGAGGACTTTAGCTTTGAGGCAGGGGTTGAAACCCCTGCCGGACTATGGGTTCTACCTTAACTTGACACCTATGGGCTCTTGGAGTGTCCCTACTGTATTGCTCAAATCAAAGTACCGCCACAGCTAGAACCGCTACCCGCCGTACAGCCGTAACAATAAGCAGCAGTTTGCACCTCTTGAATCACATCTAAACTGCCAGATTCGAGCAATTTAGCAACAGTTATCTTTTCCCCGCTGCCAGTTTTCGCCGGCAGATTTTCCATTTGGTTAAAATCGCAGTCGTAGACATTGCCCAAATAGTCGATCGACAATTCGTTACGGCACATTAAATGTTCCAGAGTACCGGGATTAAAATTATCCTCCAAAAACCCCAGATAAGGCTTGTGAAGTTTCTTATGTTCCAAATGAAACTTAGTTCGTCCCACCGGCAAATTAGTAATCGCGAACAATTGATTAAAACAAATCCCAAAATGTTCGGCTAAATAAACCTTGTAATCTTCCTCTAACTTGCCTTGTTCCGGTGTTAGCGAAAACTTGTCTGTTGCCGGCACTTGTGGATTGTACACCAAATCCAGAGTTAAATTTGGGTTTTTTCCGTATCCCAACTGATTTAGCCTTTGCAGCGCCCGAATCGAACTGTCAAAAACACCGTTGCCACGCATTTTGTCCACATTGTCAGCTTGGTAGCAGGGAAGCGACGCCACAATTCTGAGTTTTTGCTGCGCGCAATATTCGGGAATATCTTCAAAACCTTTTTCAAAGTAAATCGTCAAATTAGAACGAACAATGACCTCTTTACCTGCCGCCCTGGCAGCTTCCGCTAGCGGTTTAAAACCGTAAAGCATTTCGGGAGCACCGCCGGTGAGGTCAACAGTTTGAATTTGAGGAAAGCGGCGAATTATTTCAATTAATTGGTCGCAAATTTCCGGGGAAAGTTCTTCTGTTCGTGTCGGGCTAGCTTCTACGTGGCAGTGAGTGCAAGCGAGGTTGCAGCGTTTGCCGAGATTAATTTGTAAAACTGTAATCTGCTTTTTAGTTAAAGCTGAGTTAATTTTGTTTTTGAAAGGGGTGACTGCTGTCTGAATCATGTGCTAACCTTTTGGTCTGTGCTCGCAACGAATGTAGAGGCGTTCCGGCGGAACGCCTCTCATAATTTAGCACTAATTCTAATAGTTCTGGACGCATCAAAACCCAAGAAACCGGGTTTTTTGCCGTTTGTGCGGGATGTAAAGCGTGTTCTGAGAAAAAAACCCAGTTTCTGACCACCCGTGCCTGTAGGACTATTAATCTTACTTTAGAGAGTCCACTAATGCTTCAACTCGTGCTTTAATTTCATCTCGAACGCGGTGAAAAGTTTCGATGGGTTGTCCGTCGGGATCGTCGAGTTGCCAATCTTCAAACACTTCTCGCAATACCCACGCTTCGGGTAAATTCACGCCGCAGCCGCAGAGAGAAATTACTGCATCGTAGTCTTCAGCATTGAATTCGCTTAATGGGTTTGATGTTTGATCAGTGATGTCAATGCCGATTTCTGACATGACTTGAATTGCTGTCGGATGAACTCTGCTTGATTCTAACCCGGAACTGGTGACTCCAATCTTGCCGGCTCCGATGGTTTTAGCAAATCCTTCTGCCATTTGCGATCGGCAGGAGTTTCTTTTGCAAACAAACATTACTTTTTTCATGGTTTTTGTTGGTTATTAGTTGTTAGTTGTTGGTTATGGGTTGTTGTCGGGGTGGCGGCGGTTTCTAAGCGCCCGGTAATTCAAGGGCGCGATTTGCTAGGGCGATCGCCTCTTTAGCTGCTTGTTCCTTGCGTTCGCTGTAGCGATCGGTCAAATAGTCCGTTTGCTCTCGCAACAGCAAGGTAAACTTGTACAGTTCCTCCATCACGTCGATCGCGCGATCGCGATAAGGCGAATCCTTCATCGTCCCATCTTCATTAAATTCCTGATAAGCCTTAGCAACCGAAGACTGATTCGGAATCGTAAACATCCGCATCCAGCGGCCCAAAATTCTCAAAGTATTCACAGCATTAAAAGACTGGGAACCGCCGCTGACTTGCATCACCGCCAAAGTTCGACCTTGAGTTGGTCTGACAGCCCCAATATTTAAAGGAATCCAGTCAATTTGGTTTTTCAGAATACCCGTAATATTGCCGTGCATTTCTGGACTAGACCACACTTGACCCTCCGACCACAGGCTTAATTCCCGCAACTCTTGAACCTTCGGATGAGTATCGGGAACGCTGCCGTAAATTGGTAATTCTAGAGGATTAAATAACCTAATCTCTGCACCGAAATCCTCAATAATTCTCGCCGCTTCTTCCGCCAACAAGCGGCTGTAAGAACGATCTCTTAACGAGCCGTATAAAAACAAAATTCTCGGTTTGTGCGTAAAATTTGTCATGCTACTTTTAATTAAAGTCCCGAAATCCGTTAGATATTTCCCGATAAACTGCGACTGCTAATTGTGCCCCCCAAATAGGAGCAACCCAGTAAACCCAGTGGTGTTCCCAAATGCCGCCAACTAAAGCCGGGCCGAGAGAGCGTGCCGGATTCATACTCGCTCCGGTAATCGGCCCCATAAATGCAGCTTCCAGTCCTACAGTTAAGCCAATTGCTATCCCGGCAAACCCGATGTGAGCGCGTCTGTCAAGTCCTGAACCGAGGATAACAAACATTAAGATAAAAGTCAAAACAGTTTCTAAAATTAGAGACTGCAACCACTTACCGTTGAGAGGGAGAGTTGCACCGAGATTTGCTACTTTTCCTATGGTAATTAGCAGCACTTGAGAAGCTGCGATTGCACCCGCACACTGCCCTAAAATGTAAGGCAAAACTTTATATTTTGGGAAAAAACCGCTCGCCCAAAAGCCTAAAGTTACGGCAGGATTAAAGTGTGCACCGCTAATGTGTCCTAGGGCGTAAATCATCGCAGTTACTACTGCACCAAATACAAAACTGATGCCTAAATGAGTTACGGAACCAGCGCTAGTTTTGTTAACCATCACCGCACCGGTGCCTGCAAAAACCAAAATAAATGTACCTAAAAATTCGCCGATCACTTCTCTGCTGCACTCCGGTGAAAACAAGCTGCCCGCTGTCTTATAAACTGACTTGAACATTGAATCTCTTGATAACTTTAGCTTTGTTGTTGGATTATAGTTGCAATCCAGAAGGTGCCCAATTATACCTAAAAAGTTGTCTGCTGTCGCAATAACTCGCCAATAGTCAAGTCAAGCTGAGCTTGACCACCAAAAACTGTGCCAACCTTCCCATTGTAGAAGTGCTGATAAATTAGTTGATAGCCTTCTTTTGGTAAAGGAATATAACCCACAGAACTAACTAAGGTCGGAGCTTTCTTCATGTAGAATTCTACAAAGTTGCGTAGTTCTACTTTATTTTGAGCCGAGTTGTAGTTGACATAGATAAATAGAGGTCGTGCCAGGGGCTGATACTGAGCTTTTTCTACAGTTTCGCGGGAGGGCAACACTGCTCCTTTGCCTCTGTCAATACCTACAGCTTTCAATTGACTTTGGTGGTCTTCGTAATAGGACAATCCAAAGTAACCTAAAGCATTTTCGTCTTTAATAACTCCTTGCACTAAAACTGTATCGTCTTCACTAGCTGTATAGTCGGTTCGACTTGCTTTCGCAGTACCTACTGTGGCCTCTGTGAAGTAGTCAAATGTACCGGAATCTTTGCCTGCACCGTAAAGGGTTATAGGTCGATTTGGCCAATTAGGTCGAATCTGATTCCAGCGGGTAATTTTTCCTTGGGCGGCAGGTTCCCAAATTTTTTTCAATTCCTCTACAGTAATGTCTTTTATCCAGTTATTTTTGGGATTTACTACTACTGTTAGCGCGTCAAATGCGACAGGTAATTCGTAGTAGCGAATGCCAGCTTTGTTGCAGGCTTCCATTTCCCCTGGGCTGATGGGTCGCGAGGCGTTGCTGATGTCAGTTTCGCCAGCACAAAACTTTCTAAATCCTCCACCAGTACCGGAGAATTCAACAGTAATTGATGCTTTTTTGGGATTGGTATTTTGATATTCTTTGGCGATCGCATCCGTAATTGGATACACGGTGCTGGAACCGTCAATTTTAATGCTTTGCGATTCTGGCGACTGGACTTGTCCGCAGGAGCTGAGAAGCCCGATCGCACCTATGGTCAAAGCAATTATACTTAGTGCGAAAGCCTTGGGCTTTTCTGCTGGCTTCATTGACCTCACCCAATGTCATTACTAAGGGGTACACTGGAATCATATCAATAAAACTTGATATGTCAAGTATGAGGGAAGACAAACAGCAAATAAACACATTAAGAAATGTTGATGGGTTAATCAGCGTCAGAACAGGGGCGCGCCGGCAGGATCTGGCACGATCGGCGGTATTCGGCCAGGTATAGTTCGAGGGCGACAAACTGAGCTAAATTGAGGCTGTAGTAAATCCAGCGGCCTTCTTGGCGGCTGCGGACTAAACCGGCTTCTTTTAGGGTTTTGAGGTGGAAAGAGAGTTTAGGCTGAGGGACAGAAAGTCGATCGCACAATTCGCAAACGCACAACTCCTGTTCCCGCAGCAACTCCAAAATCTGAATCCGCAGGGGGTCAGAAAGAGCGTGAAAGCCGGAGGAGACAAGTTTTTCCGAAATCTGTCGCTGTGAAATGCGATCGGGCGCAGCCGTAGAATTTTTAAGCATCAATTATTTAGAAAACATCCATACAAAACATCATAGTTTCTCAAGCTTCCTCCCAGAAAATCAGTGCATTCAGCCTCGACAGATTCTTCGGACTTGATTACTTCGGATTCTGTACCCTTGCCGGCACATCAGTGAGTCCCGCCTTCTGCATCAGCGAAATCACCCCTATAGATAAAATTCCCCCAATAATTGCCCCAACAACTACCAGGATGATAAAGACTTTTTGCAGAGTTTTTTTAGTTGCCGGGTGGTACTGTTTCGGCAATGCTTCACCTTGCTCGTCAACTTCTTGCTCCAAGGGGTCTAAGGGATTGGAGGGATTTGAGTTAAAGGGATTGGGCGCTTGATTCATGGCTGGCTTTGGTTAAATTATATCAACAACTATTTTAACTTGCGATTTGTACGCAGCAGATTAAATAATACATTCTGGTTTCACTCAAGACTCTATAAAATTTATTAAGATACCGAGAATCTTACCAACATTATTGATAAAATATTCGCTGGTGTCAATCTCGATCGCAATTCCTTCTAACTTGAAAAATTTCCAGATACTCCCAGTTGTGACCACTCCATAAATTTTCTGAATGTCATTTTCTTGACGCTGGTTAAATATTTGTGCTGCGATCGTTTCTGCCATGCACTGTCCTAAGCCGGATTGGATGTTGTCATTTTTGGCTTCAACCAAGGCGATAACTGGGGATTCAATGACTAGCTGTTCCGGCGATCGGCTAATTAGAAAATCGCAATAACCGCTCAAACCCCTAGCAGCGTCTACATTGAATTCTCGACCGGAAAATAAACTCATCCGTTGCGGCAGCAGTTTTTTTATCTCAACTAATATTGGCGCGACAATTAGCTCTGAGCGAGCTTTATCGGAATTAATTTCTAGTGCTAAAGGCAGATTGAATTGCAAAGTTTCTTGCAAAAAACTGCTGGGTTCTATTTCGGGAATGTCAGCAAACAAGCCCATGTTGCTCGAAAAAACGATGCCGAAAGTTGCCTTAATTTGTTCTATGCTAAATTGGCTGTAGGGCATTTCACTGCCTCTCTCAAAACAATAATTTTTTCAAACATCGCAGCCGGGGCGGGTTGCTCTGATTTTACTACTTAAATTACAGATTTTAGTGAACCCGCCTCTACAAATTTTTACACTTCTGCTTTTGACAGGCGATCGAGAGAAATTGTTGCCGCCTTAGATACTTGAGAATTACTATCTTTTTCTAAGTATTTCAAAGCCGAAACGCTCTTAACACTCGGCAAATTGCCCAAAGCTTCAGCCAGCCTCTGGCGGATCAGCCAATCTTCCGACTGAGCAAAGTTGAGGATGCGATCGATCGCCCCAATATCTTTAATTTCCCCCAAAGCCGAAATTGCCGCCTGTTGGATCACCACTTGATCGCTGTCGAGAGCTTTCAGCAGCACATCGCGGGCCCGGGGATCTTTGAGATTCCCCAGAGAAACAGCAGCGCTGAAGCGCACCAGCCATTGAGTATCTTCGTAAAAAGCGCGCACCAAAGCATCAAAAGCTCTGATATCTTCGAGATAGCCCAAAGCACCCGCAGCGTCAGCGCGAATGCCGTAATCCGGGTCTGTTTCTAGCAATTTGACTAGAATAGGATAGCACTCTGCTGTCGGTTTGACCCCAAGAGCAAACACAGCCATCGATCGTACTTGCAAACTTTCGTCGTTCAACACCTTTTTAATCAAAGGCACCGCCTCTGCAGCAGGCACATTCCGCAAGTTGGCCAAAGCCACCATTCGATCGGCGGAATTTTGGCTTTCTAACTTGGCTGCAATTTGCTCTAAGCTTAAAGTTGTCATTATGCCTAATTTTTGTAGTAAAACTTTACATTCTGGTTATTTTGATTATAGGGGAGTCTCAGGATAAAAGCAGGTCGTAAAAACCGCCCAAGGATTTGAAATGAATGAGATTGCGGATTATTTCCATTAATCTGAAGCTCAGATTAATGGAAATAATCAATTAGAAAGTCTATTATTTAAGTCGCAAGCACAGGCGAGGTGTTACACTATATCGGATAATCCCTGGACTTTATTGTACATTGCTTAACAAAGCAACAAAAAACTTTTCGTTTCTCCCCACAAAAAATTATGATTGTCGTTGAAAGGCATTACATAGACCGGCAGCATCAGTTTTTTAAAGAGTTTGATGACTTATCTTTCCTGTCCAAAAAACTCTACAATCATGGTAACTATTACATGAGGCAACACTTTTTTAACTCTGGGTCAAAAGTTGGCGCAGCCTGGAGTATAAAACAGTTATATGCCATCCTAAAACCCACAGCCGACTATAAATCATTACCTGCTAAAATTAGCAATCAAGTTCTCAAACAAGTTATTCACGATTGGGAGGCTTGGAAAAAGTCAATCAAGGCTTATTACCGAGATATCCATCAATTTTCATCCCCCCCCCGAATTCCCAAATACAAACATAAAACCTGTGGACGTAACTTGTTAATTTATGATAACCAATCGATAGGACAAAGGGGAAAACAGAAAAATAATGGGCTACTTCATTTATCTCAAAGTGACATAATAATTGCTACAAAAGCCCAAGATGTCATAGAGGTAAGGATAGTTCCTGCCACAGCGACCTACGTTGTTGAGGTTGTTTATGAAAAGCCTGTAACATTGGTGGATTTAAACCCCCAACTCATAGCCGGTATAGATTTAGGGATTGATAACCTCGTCGATTTAGCATCAAATAAGCCAACAGTTACTCCAACTATCTATGATGGAAAACATCTCAAATCAATCAATCAAGGTTTCAATAAGCGTCGAGCATTTTTACAGTCAAAACTTGAGAAAGGGAAATATACCACACATCAAATCCAGCAAATCACCTTTAAGCGAAACAAGCGAGTTGAAAACTATCTTCATCAAACCAGCAGTTTGATAGTCAAGCGGTTGGTGGACGCTCAAATCGGGCAGTTAGTTATGGGCAAAAATGTGGGGTGGAAACAAAATTTACAATTAGGAAAAAAAACGAATCAGACGTTTGTAGCAATTGCTCACGCCAAGCTCATAGAAATGATTACTTACAAAGCTGAGTTAGTGGGGATAAAGGTAACAGTTACAGAAGAATCTTATACAAGTAAGTGCAGCTTTTTGGATTTAGAGCCTGTCGGTAAGCAAGAGTCTTACCAGGGTAAGAGAGTTAAACGTGGGTTGTTTCGGTCGGGGAATGAAACGCTGATTAATGCTGATGTGAATGCAGCATTAAATATGATTATAAAAGTAAACGGAAACTCACCCTTTGAGGAGTGCAGCAACCGTATAGAGGTGTTTGCAGTTTCACCTGTACGGGTTTCACCTGTACGAAAAGAGCCACAAAAAATCCGGTAATGTCAAGTATTGCCCGGTTTTTTGTGAACTGTTTCTGCCGTTCCCTAAGGCTTTGCCCGATCGTTAGCCGCCCTCTGACAACCTGCAATCCACTATGCCGTTCTACCACCCACCCTTTTACTCCTCAGCCTTAGAACAAGCGATCGATCGCTACCCCCTCACTGCCGGGCCAGAAACTTCCTTAGCAGTGGCGATCGCCCTGATGAGTCAGTTGCAAAACAGTTGTCCCCTCGTCAAAACACCTGTACCCTCAGACCGGGGGGGGATGACCGAAACATCCACGCCGGAAAAGGTGCGGGCCCGCTGCGTGTTCGTCGTGCAGAACCAGCAGACTATTACCACAGGCAACTTATCCGACAACCCCAGCCGCGGACTGTTAATCGGCATATTAACTCCCGCCGACCTAGTGAGGCTGATAGCTTCTGGCACAATAGACAACCAGCACAAAGTAGCCCTGCACAAAATACCAATTTCCGAAGTGATGTCCCCGGTGTCGGTCTCCCTCACAGAATCCGATGACCAAGACGTGTTTACCGCCTTATCCTTATTTCGCCAGCACAAGATTCGCTATTTGCCGATCGTCAATCAATTTCGCCACTTGGTAGGAGTGCTGACGCGGGAAAGAATTCGCCAAGTATTGCAACCTTCAAACATTCTTAAATTGCGGCGGGTAGCAGAATTAATGACTACGCCAATTACAGCGCCTCACACCGCCTCGCTGCTGACCATAACCGAACTGATGTCAGAGCATCAAGTCAGTTGCGTAGTGATTACAAAAAACAAAGAATTAACAATGGAGAAGCCCAAAGATGAGTATACCTCCATTTTTCACTATTCCTTTCACCAACCCCTGGGAATAATTACCGAATATGACCTTGTGCAGGCACAGTTTCTCGAACTAAATTTCAAGCAAACCCCAGCTCAAAAAGTCATGAGAACTCCCCTGCAATTTCTTCAACCTTCCGATTCCCTATGGACGGCGCACAAAGAAATGCAGCAGCAACAAGTGCAGCGGTTGGTCGTGTGCGGGGGGCGCGGAGAACTGTTGGGAATTATTACTCAGACCAGCTTGCTCAGAGTCCTCGACCCCACCGAAATGTACCGAGTTGTCAAACAGTTGCAGCAGTCGGTTTATCAATTGCAAGCCGAAAAAGTGGAACTGTTGCAAAGCCGCAATGCCAAACTGGAACAGCAGGTGCGGGAACGGACTGCAAAACTCCACGAACAATTGCAGCGCGATCGGCTGTTAACTCACATTTCCTTGCGGATTCACCAATCCTTAAACCTCGAAGAAATTCTCAACGCCAGCGTCGATGAAGTCCGCCAAGTTTTGCAAGCTGATCGAGTAGCAATCCTGCATTTAGAGTCCAGCAATTACGGCATTGTAGTGGCAGAATCCGTTGCCGAAAATTGGCCTTCAATCTTAGGAGAAATCCTGCCAGATAATATTTGGCAAGAATCTGCTTCGGTGATAGAACAGGAAATTTATGCCGTCCCCGACATCGACCAAGCCCGTTTGAGCGCCGAAAAATATGCCTGGTTCCAGCAAGCGCAAATCAAAGCTTATTTGATTGTACCAATTTTGCAAGACGGCAATTTGTGGGGGATGATGTGTGTTCATCAGTGTTCCCAATCCCGTCAGTGGCAGCCTTCGGAAGTGGATTTGCTGCTGCAACTGGCAACTCAAATCGCGATCGCCATTCAGCAAGCCCAACTCTATCAGCAAGTCCAAAATCTCAACACCGACCTCGAACGCCAAGTCCAAGAACGCACCGCCGAATTGCAGCAAAAAGTTCACGAACTCCAGCATTTAAACGTCCTCAAAGATGAATTTCTCAGCACAGTTTCTCACGAACTGCGGACGCCTTTAGCTAATATAAAAATGGCTATTCATATGCTGAGAATTTCTCCCACACCAGAGCGACGGCAGATTTATCTAGAAATTTTAGAAACAGAATGTACTAGAGAAACAGATTTGATTAATGCTTTGCTAGATTTGCAGCGGCTAGAAGCTGCAACTTGTCCGATCGACCTCGAACCAGTAAACTTAGAAGTCTGGCTGCCTACAATTATCGACCCGTTTTACACCCGGGCCCACGACCGCCACCAGGATTTGCGAGTAGAGTGCTCACGCCACCTCCCCACGATCAGTTCCAACCGCGCTAGTTTGGGACGAATTTTAGCCGAGCTCCTCAACAATGCCTGCAAATATACTGCCAATGACGGAGAAATTTTTCTGAAAGTAGAGTGCAAAAACGGAGACTGGGAACCAGGAGGACAAAGGACAAATTCGCGACAAGCAAGTGCTGTGGCTTCAGAAATCCAATTTACACTCAGCAATCAATCGTCCATTTCCATAGAGGAATTGCCTCGAATTTTTGAGAAATTTTATCGAGTTCCCAACGCCGATCCTTGGAAACAAGGAGGTACAGGTTTGGGCTTAGCTTTGGTTCAAAAACTTGTGGAACAGTTGCAGGGAAAAATTGAGGTTGACAGCAGGAATGGCTGGACTAATTTTATCGTCACATTTCCTACCAACCCGGATGGAAATTAGTCCGCCATCAGTCAATTGTAGATTGTAGATTGTAGATTGTAGACTTCGGCATAAGGGGTTCGGCTCGCGCGAGCGTCGAACGATTTTAGATTTTCGATTTACTCCACAGACGAATCTAGGAGACTGAACAAGAGTCTAAAATTTTGGGAGTTCCATGACCACGAATTTCAAAGGTAGTACCCGCCACGTGATTTATCCGTGGAATCAATCCAAAATCGAAAATCAAAAATCCTCAAGAAAGAGCATTTATCTCGCGCAAGTAAATCTAAAATCTAAAATCGAAAATTTAAAATCGATTGACTCCTGTCGGGGGCTGGTATCCTTTTTTTGGGGGTCATCTTTGTTGGGTCTCATATCAAATCTACTCTTCATCGGAATAGTAAATTCGAGTTGACTGTTGACTGTTGACTGTTGACTGTTCACGGCGTCAACAGTCAACAGTCAACAGTCAACATCATGTATGAGTGTTACCGGAAATGATATAGCCATCCTCGCATCATTTGTGAATTTCTTACCCCCTCCCCTTGATAAGGGGAGGGTTGGGGTGGGGTCAAAAATTTACGACTCCTGCAAGGATTGCTATATCACTCTTTTTTGGGAGCTAGTTTGCGGATACGAGACGGTGCTGGTGTCAAATTCAAATATTCATTTTTATCTTCAACAACTGATGATCTTGATGCTGGATACTTCTTGCGTTTAGGGGCATGATTCGCAACTGTGCCCAAGCATGGTATGCCAAAATTTTCTAATTGACTGAAAACTTTTTGAACTAAAGAAAAGGGAACCTGGCGAATTGCTACAACCATCAGTATGCCATCGGTGCGCGCCGCTAAAAAATTCGTATCTTTACTGTCCGCCAGCGGCGGCGTATCGTAGATAACTAAGTCAAATTTTGCCTGAAGTTCTTCCATTAAATACTGCATCTGAGATGATGCCAACCGTCGGGCAGTACCAGGATTCGGGAGACCAGCAGTTAATACAAAAAGATTATCTGCTAGATGCGATCGTTGGATAATTTCATTCGGTTCGTTTTTATGGTCGAGCAAGTTGCTCAATCCCTTGACATTAGGCAGTTCCAACAGCAAGTGCAGGCTGGGCGAATGCAAATTCGCGTCTACTAACAGAACTCGCTGACCCGCCAGCGCTGCCACGTGAGCTAAGTTTAAAGCAACGGTAGATTTCCCTTCACCAACTGTAGCCGAACCAATTGCCACAGAGCTAATCGTTCGATTAGAAGAAAGAAAGCGGATATTAGTATAAAGAGAGTCAAAAGCTTCTATAAATTCCGCAGCAATTTTCTTATTACCCTCTTTTCCTTCAAGATAAGCATAGGCATTAGCAATAGAAGGCTGCAACTTTCTAGCATTTTTGTCCAGAGGAATTGCTCCCAATAAAGGCGCTTCAACCGCATCTTTAACGTCATCAGCACAGTAGAAAATATTGCGGAACTTTTCAATGAGGATAGCAGATCCCAGACCCAAAACAAGCGCTCCAACAACTGCCATCAAAAATTTGTTTTTAGCTTTCGAGGCAACGGGAACGAATTCGCCTGTTTTAATATCTTTCGGTATCCGGGGCTCAGAAATTATTTCCCAAGGTACTTGGCTTTGAGCTGCTTGGACGCGCAGAGTTTCCCGCTGGCTTAAAAGTTGATCGCGGGTGCGGGCGGCTACTTCTAATTGCTGTTGCAGTTCGTTGTAGCGGCGGGCTATGGTGGGGAATTCTGTTGCTTGTCGGTTTAAATTGTTTTTAGTTTGGCTGATAGCCTGACGGCGAGCTTCTAAGACTTCAACTTGGTTAGCAGTATCAACCAATTGTTTAATCAAGCCTATGCGAATAGAATTTTGAAAATTCTGAACTTTAGAATTGGCTTGGGTGCCTACTAAATTTTGCCCCAAAATTCGATCAGTTTGCTGGTTGAGCAAAGCTACTAAATTGGCCCGCTTGCGCTCTAAAGCTTCCACTATAGGGTTAGCAGATTTAAAACGAGCTGTTTCTACAGCAATCTGACCTTCTACTTCCTTAACCTTGGTCAGCAACTCTTTATATTGAGGTTCTTCGCTTAAAGCGGAAGCGGCAATAGCTTCATTTGGTGTAAAATCTAATTGTTTTTGCAAGTTAGCGTACAGCGTTTTCTGTTCTTGCAGTAGCCTTTGAGTTTCTAACTCTAAAGTTTCTACGGTGCGAACTTGCTCGATCAATTGCGCGCCTTGTTCTTGAGGGTCGGTAATCTTTTGCTGCTGCTGTATCACCTGTAACTCCGATTTCAGGTCGTTTACGCGCTTATTGAGTCCCGGAAGCTGGTCTTCAATAAATTTAACACCTTCACCAATCCGAGTCTTGCGTTCGTCAAGACTATACTTTAAATATTTCTTTTTAGTTTCTTGTAAAACGAACTCAACAAATTTAGGATCAGCCCCCATGAAGCGAACTTCCAAAATTTTAGTCAGCGTCATCTGATTTTCTCCCAGCCGCAAAACGACTAATCCTTTTTGAAGAATTTCTTCGGTAACTTCTGGATATCGTTTTTGGACTTGTTTAACAATAGCCGACAGCATCTGAGGACTCTGGAGAATTTGAAGTTGAGTTGCGTAGTCCAAACTAAAAAAATCTCGATTAGGCACTGCCCCCCCCTCGCCGCGATTGGCTAGGGCAGAGGGATCAGCAATTCTGGCCTCCGTTGTCACGGGTTCCACTAGCAGCCGAAAATCGCCTAGATATGTTTTCTTGCCTCCCTTGATCTGATAAAAAGCTCCAACGCCTACTAGACCTATAATCCCCAGAATGATTAGGGCTTGTCGCTGAAAAGTCCTCAACAACGGTTTTACATTCAATCCTTTCTGAGGCTGCGCGCTTAACTCTTCTCCCTCGTCAACGGAAAATTGCTGCACCTGTCGGCTCTGGTTGCTAATGGGTACGATATGAGCGTCCTGTTCTCTTTCCATGTTGACCTCTTTGATATTTTGGGGGTAAAATCAGCTTTGTTCTGCGAGCCTTCTAGTGGATACTTTGAGCATTGGCTTAAGGATATCACACGAAATTATTGGTTGGTCGATCCCACTTCCTTCTAATAGTTCTCACTCTTTTCACATAGTATACAAAAATAACTAAATCCCTATGCTGTGCCGGCTGCAAAAGTTATTTTACAACTTCTGGAGAGTTGTATCGGACTGCATTTGGGTCGGCTGCGTTGTGCTTGTATGTATGGTTTCCGGGTGACGAAGCAAACTTTTTCGGGTGTCGCTCAGCTTCGCGGTAGGGGCGCAATAACTTTACCAAACTTTTACAATTGACTGTAACACCTCAGCCGTCGCTTGCGCTGGTATTGGTTTGTAATCTATGACCTTTTTCGGTTCGCAGTCAACGGGAGAAGCATATGTTAACTTACTCGTTAACTGACAGGCTAAAACGTTGGGCATTTTCTATTTAGATATAATTAGTAACATTCAGCGAATTTTTGGAACGGCAACTAATCGAATCAATTTCCGAGAAAAATCTGTCTCTTCTTTTAATTATAAACTTTTTGAGTAGCTGGATGACTAATTAAGTATATAGATTTAGCTTCCGGTGGGAATTATATCACAAACTCATCTCTATAGTGCGCGACTGACATAAAATTTAATAATTTGTTTTTTCAAGCTCGATCGACATCTCGAACAACTCAAACCTTCGCGGTTTTTCTACCGAGGCGGATGGCGCTGGGCGATTTATGTATTTTCGTAAAAAAACTAGGTTTCTGCGTTCCGGGGCTATTACTAAAACTATCGCTTTTATTCGCCCTCCGAGCAAGCTATAGCAATCCTTTCGGTAAACGCGCAACGGGCTTTTTTTGGAATTAACCGATGACATAAGAAGATGACACATTGTTAAATACAAAAAGAGTTCGCACAAGATGGGAGGATTGCTATTGATCTCGCTCGGAGCAGCTATTGGTAGTGGTTATTTTTAGATTTGACTAATTACCAACTACTCCTTATTAAGGCTTACTGATTTTGTGCTTTTCTTTCTCGCAGCTTCAACAATATTTCTGCATGAACTTCGCGGGTTATGGGATAAAAGTATGTAAGAATCATGCCAGCAATTAAAGCAATTGTGGGCAGAGGTCCGATCGCAACTCGAATCGCAAACAGTGCAGACTCTGGCTGTACGGGTGCAGGCTGTCCCGGAACTGTAGATAGAAATCCAGCTCCTTCTAATGCTTGGCCTACCAACCACAAACCCCCTGCCAATCCGATTTTTTGCAGCAGTACCATAAACGAATAGAAAACCCCTTCGCGTCTTTCTCCTGTTTGCAGTTCGTCGAGTTCGATCACATCCGGTATCATCGACCAAGGTATGAGATAAGCCGTGGAAACTCCGACACCTGCCATGACTGCTAATAAGTACATCTGCAATACTTGTCCTGGTTGCAGAAAAAATAGTCCAGCTTGAGCAATAATCCACAGACTCATGCCCATAAAATATACGGCTTTTTTGCCGTATCTCTCGCTGACTTTACTCCAAACAAATAGCATGATTAATGCAGTGCCTTGAACTGCGATCGCCACCAAGCTAAAAACGTACTGTGGCTGTTGCATCCAGTTAACAACAAAGTAGGGAATAATAGTAGCAGTCAACTGCACTCCCAGCCAAGAAAAAAGATAAATTCCAATGACGTACAAAAAAGGACGATTGCTAAATGCAATCTGCAACTGTTCTTTCAGTGGCAAGGATGTAGAATTATCTAGTTCTGCGTTTTCTAATAGTTGGGCTGCCACGTGCTTGCGAGTTCCCAAAACGCACCAGTACAAAGGCAAGACAGAGATAACTGCACAGATTGCACCTAATACTAAATATTGTTGATTCGGGTTCTTTTCAAATACAGCAAAGATAATTAGAGCTAAGATTAAGGAAAAGATGCTGCCGCCAATGGAGAAAGCAAACCGAAAACTATTAAGGCTAGTGCGTTCGTTGTAGTCTTGAGTAAGTTCTGGAGTCAGGGCTGTGTAGGGAAGATTGACAGCGGTGTAGGCGGTGTTGAACAAAATGCTGATCGCAACATAGTACCAAAATAACACTGTGTGATCCGTGCTAGGTACTATCCACTGCAATAAGAAGAATATGCCGAAGGGAATGCCACCATATATTATCCAAGGATATCGGCGGCCCCAAGGGTGAGAAGTGCGATCGCTCAAAACGCCCACAATCGGGTCATTTATGGCATCCCAAACCTTGCCAACTACCAAAATATTACTGGCTAAGCCTGCCGGTAAACCAGCGACATTGGTAAAGAAAACTAGGAGGTAAAAGGCCAAAACATTAGCGGTAATTGCCGGGCCGAGGTCGCCGGCACCGTAAGCTAATTTTGTCGAGAAACTGAGTTTTTTTGTTGCGGGGTTGTTGGCGGCTGGTTGAGGCCCGGAAGTGTTGCTCATAAACTTTGATTTCGAGATTTTTTGGCAGTCACAGTCTTTCCAGTAGGAGTATAACTCGCGCTACGCCCTAATACTAAGTTTTTTGTAGCGATCGGGATTATTCTGAATAATTGGTAATTGATAATTGGTAATTGATAGATTTGTTGGGGCGGGTTCACCAACAATAATCGCCCCAAAACAAACAATCTCAAAAACCCGCCCCCACCCAACTTTCCAAGCCAAATGTACGTTCAGATTTACGGTGGGGTGGGGGCGGGTTTATATGAATTGTCGGTCATTGTTATGTATGGTTTGCGAACCCGCCCCACAACGTTGTGGTAATTCGAGCGATATCAATATACACAATACCCGTAGATACCGTAGCAGCTACGCACCATACAAGGGGCGGGTTTTAGCCGAAATATCGATCCCTAGCTAAAGATATCGATAAACCCGCAGCCCACAGACTTAAGGAAACAGTTGCGAAATCTGAACTTCTATTTCTGGAAAGGCCAGCATTGACAAAACATCATCTTCATTAAATACTGTTTCTTGTCGGTAGTTGGCCTCGCCCGGTTCGCGAAAAACATAAACTTGCCGCGTGTTAACATCAAGTATCCAATAATCACTAATTCCCGCCTTAGCATAAGCCGGTGTTTTCCGCTTGCGGTCTGTTTCTAAAGTCGTGTCAGCTATTTCTATTAATAATAAAATATTGTCGGGTGCGGGATGAAAATCTTGGTACAGCCGAGGGTCGATTTGCACTACAGCAATATCGGGTTCTGGTTCTGAATTTATACTTAGAGTAACCGGGTCTTGAATGCGAATTAAAGCAAGTCCTGCCAGCAGATTTCTCAGATAGTCGGCTGCACAGAGGTTAGTTGCTGCGTGGGGAGGATTTTTTGCACTCATTGAAATAATTTGCCCGTCAATTAATTCGACTCGTTCATCGGGATTGAGAATGCCAGTTTCGGTCATCCGGCGGTATTCGGCTACAGTCCACAAGCGTACATCTGTTACAGTCATGGCACAATTTCCTTTTGCTATATTATCTATTATCGAGTCACATTCTAGTTTTTATTAAATTACTCGGTCAACAATCTAGATTTAGCTGTAATTGCTCCCACACACCACAAAATGGCATTGACAATTTCCGAGCGCTGAATATCTTCTGCGTCTAAAAAACTTGCAAACTCTTCCTCAATATTCAAATGGTCTGCAAAATCATAAAGTATGCGCTTGTATTCAGTTGGCATCGGTATTAAAGTAGCTTTCACTAAATCGAAAAGCGCGTTCAAACAGTTGAGGATAGTAGCTGACTCGTCAAAATCTTCGGCATCGAGCAAGTACAGCGTTTCTGCAATGTCGCAAATAGCGTCTATTTGTGTGGGTGGCTTTCCCAGTTTGCTGACATCGATATTGCACAATTGGAGAGCGTTAATCGCTAATTCTGGACGGGTAAAAAATACAAGTTGACCGCCGGCTACTAAAGGTGGCTCTTGTTCTCCACAGACAATTAGAGTATATAGATTTGGTATTTCGGTGTCGGGGTCGATCCGGAAACCGAACAGCCACAACAATTTTTCTGTATTTGGGCTCGCTGTTTGCAGTGTTGTTGGGAAAATATTTGGTTCTGACATGAATTTTTAATCCCTATAATACGCTGTTAAACTCGGTTTATACGCAAATTTTTTGTCTTTTAGGACTTACGCAATCATTCCAGGTATGGGGGCAACCACGGGGGTTTGCCCCTACAAAACACTATAAGCTGTTGTGCATTTAAATTGTATATTTCGAGTCCCGATCAAAAATCGTCAAATCCTCTCCCCCTCTCCTCTTCTCCCCCTCTCCCTCTCTAATACCATAGGCAATCTAGATGCAACACAGCTTATATTGAGGCGGTGCGTAAGTCCTGTCTTTGTGAGAAATCTAGAGATAAACCGGGTTTATAAGGCAAGAGTGCGTAATCTTTTCCCTATAAGTTTTGCTGGATGATGTCGCAGCATTCGGCAACAGTTGCTCTTTTTTCCATTGCTGCTACTAGGGCTTCGTAAGCTGATTTGTGGCTTTCGATCAGGTTTTTTGCTCGCAGCAAACCCCAGTTTTGTTTAAGTTGAATTTCGGAACTTGGACGGCGCAGTTGTGTTAAAATTGCACTAATTTTGGTGCGGTCTTCTGCTCCTCCTTGTGCGCTGCCGTAAACAAATTTTTCGGCGACAATTCCGGCCATCCACACGGTACAATATTGGTCTAAAAGTTGGGCTGAAAGTGTGCCTGTTTGGAGTTGAGATGCTAATTGTTCGTCTTCAAATCGCACGCCTCCTTGGGCTGTTTGACCTTGTTTAAATGCTTCCCAAGCGTTGAGGGCGTAGCTGGTTACGGGAATTCCCAAGAGGTACGCGACTAGGAAGTGTCCGGCTTCGTGGTGAAGGATACGATCGCGCTTTTGTTTGGAAGTTCCCCCCAGCCAATCTAATAAAATAGTACCGCCTTGACCTTGCCATTGGAAACTGTCGAGGGTGGCTAGCCCCAACAGGCAAAAAGTGGCGATCGCAGGTACGGCTTCTGGCAAGTTGAATAGGGGACCCAACAATATGGAAACGGTGATGGCAAAGATAGAAATAGCGATAATATTCAAAGAAGTGTCTTTCATAATGGCGAATGGCTAACAGGGAATTGGTAATGGGTAATTTGTAATAGGGAATTGGTAATGGGAATGGGTTTTAGAGGTAAACTCAGGTACGATCGCGCGATCGGTTTGGCAGCGTCGGGTCGATCACAGCAGCCGGGACTTCCGACAAAAACACCACCTTCCAGTTTGACTGAAAATTGCCCCTCCGAAGCCACCGATATTAAAAAGATATTAAAATAAATCAAAGTCCAGTAAAAGTGTTAGTGGAATCCTTCATGTCAGTTTTGGCAGCGATCGCAGTTTTAGGTATCTTGATTGTCGTTCACGAACTCGGCCACTTCTTGGCGGCGAGACTTCAACACATCCATGTCAACCGCTTCTCTATCGGTTTCGGGCCCATCCTCTGGAAGTACCAAGGCCCGGAAACTGAATACGCCCTCCGCGCCTTTCCCCTGGGAGGTTTCGTGGGTTTCCCGGACGACGATCCCGACAGTACAATTCCCCCAAATGACCCGAATTTGCTCAAAAATCGCCCCGTACTTGATCGGGCGATCGTCATTAGTGCAGGGGTAATTGCCAACTTAATTTTTGCTTATTTCCTGCTGGTGGTGCAATTGACCACTGTCGGCGCTGCACAAATGAACTACCTACCGGGAGTTAAAGTCCCGGAAGTCGCCGCAGAAGTCAGTTCGGCCGCCAAACAAGCGGGAATTCGATCGGGCGACGTTGTTCTGTCTGTTGACGGCAAGGAATTGGGGGCTTCCGCCGAAGCAAGCAAATTATTGGTCGCAGCAATCGAAAATCATCCCAACCAACCCCTAGCGTTGGAAATTCAGCGCCAAGAACAAAAATTTGTGGTGACAGTCACTCCTGAACTGTCGCCCGAGGGTAAAGGCCGCATTGGGGTGAAGCTAGTTAATAACGGCACTGTCGTGCGGGAGAGGGTCGGAATTGTAGAGGCGTTTAGCAAGGCTGCTACAGAATTTGAGCGGATTGTGGTGCTGACGGTTCAAGGTTTTGGGCAGTTATTTAGCAATTTCAGCCAGACGGCCGACAAGTTGTCCGGGCCTGTGGCGATTGTGGCGATTGGTGCAGGGATTGCCAAATCGGATGCTGCAAGTTTGTTTCAGTATGCTGTGCTAATTAGCATCAATTTGGCGGTGATTAATATCTTGCCTTTACCTGCTTTGGATGGCGGTCAGCTAGCTTTTCTGTTAATAGAAGGACTGCGGGGTTCTCCTCTGCCGAACCGCATTCAGGAAAATTTTATGCAGACTGGTTTGGTGTTGTTGCTGGGTTTGGGAATTTTCTTGATTATTCGCGATACAGCTAATTTGGCTGGGATAGATTTTCGATTTTTGATGCAATAGTAAATGAGGGAAGAGGGAAGAAGGAAGAAGGAAGAATTATGTCGAGTTTTCCGTTTTCCTATTTTCCTATTTTTCCCTCTACTTTTTTTCCTACGCAAGCGAGGCAGAGCCTCTGGTTATGGGTTCCCCGGTCGTGCCTGGAAGTTAAAAACAAATAACAAATAACAAATGACTAATGACTAATGACTAATGACTAAAAAGTTAAGTTTAAAACAACGATCGCTCGAAATTCTGATTCGCCTCAAACGCCTATATCCAGAAGCTCCTTGTACTCTCAACTACGAAACTCCCGTGCAGTTGCTGGTGGCGACGATTCTCTCGGCTCAGTGTACGGACGATCGAGTAAATCTGGTAACGCCGGCTTTGTTTGAGCGTTTTCCCGATGCGGTTGCTTTGGGAAATGCTGATTTAGAAGAATTGGAGCGTCTTGTGCGATCGACTGGTTTCTACCGCAATAAGTCTAAAAATATTAAAGGTGCTTGTCAGGCGATCGTCAATAAATTTAACAATCAAGTGCCGCAGCGGATGGAACTGCTGCTAGAATTGCCCGGAGTTGCCCGCAAAACGGCTAATGTCGTTCTCGCCCACGCTTTTGGTATTAATATGGGCGTGACGGTAGACACTCACGTCAAACGTTTGACTCAGCGGTTGGGATTGACCGAACATACCGATCCTATAAGGATCGAGCGCGATTTGATGGTATTGTTGCCGCAGCCGGATTGGGAAAATTGGTCGATTCGGTTGGTTTATCACGGCAGGGCAGTTTGTAATGCGAGAAATCCGGTTTGCAATATTTGCGAACTTGCAGATTTGTGTCCTTCTGCTAATAGTTAGGTTGTCCACCATTGTTAAGTACAGGCAAGATGCCTGTACCACAAAAAAATTGAGTTATTGCAGATTTTTACCCTTCTGCTAATAATTAGCTATTGCACAGATGTTAAGTACAGGCAAGATGCCTGTACCACAAAAATGTTGAGTTATTGTGGAACAGGCATCTTGCCTGTTGCTAAAAATGTTGAGTTATTGTGGAACAGGCATTTTGCCTGTTGCTAAAAATGTTGAGTTATTGTGGAACAGGCATCTTGCCTGTTGCTAAAAATCTTGTTGACAAAAGAAATAATTAAAATAAAAGCGATCCGAAATCACCAAAATATAGTAAAATAGTAGATTGTGATTTATCTAAGGATATCAACAGATTATGGCTAAAAAGAGCATGGTCGAGCGCGAGAAAAAGCGCCAGAGACTCGTAGACAAGTACGCCGACAAGCGGGAAGACCTGAAAGACCAGTTTGACCAAGCTAGCAATCAGATGGACAAAATGGCGATTCACCGCCAACTACAACAGCTACCCCGCAGCAGTTCGCGGACTCGCTTGCGGAACCGCTGCTGGGCAACTGGACGGCCCAGAGGTTACTATCGTGACTTCGGACTGTCTCGGAACATGATGCGAGAAATGGCTCACGAAGGTCTTTTGCCCGGTGTTGTGAAGTCTAGCTGGTAGCACGAGAAAGAAGGAAGAAGGAAGAAGGAAGAAGGAAGAAGGAAGAAAAAAACTCACAATTAATCGGCAGGATTAGGTTTGGGGTTGATTTTTGTTTCAGACTTATGAGTTAAATTTTCCTCCTTCTTGCTTCACTGGCCGCAGCATTTATCGATGCCGAGACTTTCGAGTAACAAGTCGCTGACGGCATTGGCGATCGCAAATTCGCCGTAGAAGCTTTTAGAAAAATCATAGGCCTGCATTTCGGTGACGATCGCAATTACGAGGCTGCCCACGTCATTTTCGCCTTCCATGCGCTGGCGGACATAGATTTGGGCAGCTCTTTTAGCTATTTGCTGGTTGGCTGCTTCTGGGATAAACTCGGAGTCTAGCCATGCCAGCAGCGTTTGTTGGAGCCATTGGCCTTCTTGTTCGGGGTTTTTGGCGGGCGGTAAGGTAATAGGTTCAATGGTTTCAGACATGATTATTCCTAATTGCTAATGTTGACTTTGAAAAGTTAACTGAGAAATGACAACTGATAAATATATGCAATATGATATACCGACAATTATACAAGGATATGCCCAAGGCTACTTCTTGATGGCAAATGAGGGCGAGGAAAGTTTGGGGTGGTATTCCAGTCGGCAGCGGGCGCTGATTCCCCTGGATGAAAGATTTACCTATCCGAAATCCCTGCGTCGCCAAATCAATCAAAATCGATTTTCCGTGGCTGTGAACCGCGATTTTGGGGCGGTGGTTGAGGGTTGTGCCGATCGCGAAACGACTTGGATTTCTAAGGAGCTCAAGAAGATTTACTGGGGTTTGTATGAGGCCGGTTGGGCTTACAGCTTCGAGACTTGGTGCGGGGACGAATTGGCGGGTGGTATTCTCGGATTGTCGATCGGCGGTGCGTTTATTGGGGAGTCGATGTTTTACCGAATTCCCGAGGGTTCTAAGGTGGCGATGGTGAAGTTGGTGGAGAGATTGCGCGATCGATCTTATCTACTTTTCGATGCTCAAATGAACAATCCGCACTTGGAAAGATTCGGAGCTTATACTGTTAAGGAAAAACTGTATAACACTCTTTTGCAAGCAGCTTTGAAGCGCCGCTGTTCCCTATTTTGAATATTCTGTCATTCGGCAAAAGGCACTACCGTTTGCGACCCGTAGCTGCTTCAAACAATAGTATAATTAAGCTGAGATACTTCTCGGAGACAACAACTATGCAAGTCACAACCGAAGAAATTATTTATCCATGCAGCGACGGTCAGCCGATGGCAGATAGCACAATTCAATACAAATTAATTGTCACAATCAAAGAAGGTTGCGAGTCGCTGTTGAAAGATGACCCAAACGTGTTTGTAGCCGCCGATTTACTGTGGTATCCGGTTGAGGGTAGAACAGATATTTCTCAAGCGCCCGATGTAATGGTGGTATTTGGGAGGCCAAAGGGCGATCGGCGTTCTTACCTACAATTTCGTGAAGATAATATTCCTCCCCAAGTCGTGTTTGAGATTCGCTCTTTCAGCGACAGCCAAATAAAAATGAACAAGAAATTTTCATTTTACAATCGCTACGGAGTTGAGGAGTATTACCTTTATGACCCAGCACAAAATGAGTTGACTGGTTGGCAAAGAATTGAAGGAATGTTAGAAGTAATTGAACCGATGGAGGGCTGGATAAGTCCAAGATTGGGAGTGCGGTTTGAGTTAGAATCGGAAGGGTTAGAAATTTATCGACCTGATGGACAAAAGTTTCTTTCCTATTCCGAATTAGATGAACAGCGAGAAGTAGAGCGACGGCGCGCCGAACAAGAATTTCAGCGTGCCGAACAAGAATTTCAACGGGCAGAAGGACAATTTCAGCGGGCAGAAGAAGCCTCGCAGCGGGCCGAACAAGAAGCTCAAAAAGCCCAACGTTTAGCCGCCAAACTGCGCGAATTGAACATCGATCCAGATAGCATCTAAGCTCGAACTAGGAGAATAAACCCGGTTTGTCAAAGAAATCGGGTTTCTGGGGATTGCAGTTATTTACTTTTTTCAGGGCGAACGGGGATATTTGGTCGATCGCCCCCCACTCAAACCCGATATACTACAATATATAATACAGAGATTAGAGCCAAAATCCTTGGAGCTCAGAAAAATCAGAATCGAAGCCCCTTGAATGTGTAAAAATACTGAAGCAAACATTACTAAACCCTGCACGGAGCAATTGTTGTGGATTCCAGATATAACCCCCAATCCATAGAAGAAAAATGGCAGCAGACATGGGCTGAGCAAAACTTAGACCAGATGCCAGAAGAAACCCAAAAGCCTAAATTTTATGCCTTATCCATGTTCCCCTACCCGTCGGGAAACCTGCACATGGGGCACGTCCGCAACTACACAATCATCGATGTAATTGCCAGACTCAAGCGAATGCAAGGCTATCGCGTACTCAATCCGATGGGGTGGGACGCTTTTGGTTTACCCGCAGAAAATGCCGCCATCGAGCGCGGAATTCCCCCGGCAAAATGGACGTATGAAAATATTGCCCAAATGAAAGGCTTATTTCGCCGTCTCGGCATCTCCTTTGATTGGACAAAAGAAGTTACAACTTGTTCTCCCGATTATTATCGGTGGACTCAATGGATTTTCTTACAATTTTTAGAAGCAGGATTAGCTTATCAAAAAGAAGCCGCAGTTAATTGGGACCCCATCGACCAAACAGTCTTAGCAAACGAACAAGTAGATAACGAAGGACGTTCTTGGCGTTCCGGTGCCAAAGTAGAGCGCAAATTATTGCGGCAGTGGTTCCTCAAAATTACCGATTACGCCGAACAGTTATTAAACGACTTAGACAAATTGCCAGATTGGCCAGAAAGAGTCAAATTAATGCAAGCCAACTGGATCGGCAAATCAGTCGGCGCTTACTTAGAATTTCCGATTGTCGGAATGGATGAAAAAATCGCCGTTTTCACCACACGTCCCGACACAGTTTACGGCGTCAGTTACCTTGTTTTAGCGCCGGAACATCCACTAACTCAGCGCGTGACAACGGAAGATAGAAAAGCGGCCGTAGAAACCTTCATCAAAGAAGTCGCCGCTCAAAGCGAGATCGATCGCACAGCCGAAGACAAACCAAAGCGCGGCATCCCCACAGGCGGCAAAGCAATCAATCCTTTCAACGGCGAAGAAATTCCCATTTGGATTGCCGATTATGTGCTGTACGAATACGGCACCGGCGCAGTCATGGGAGTACCCGCCCACGACACACGAGATTTCAAATTTGCCAATCAATATCAACTGCCAATTAAAGTAGTAATTGTGGATGATGATGAAGTTCCGCTGACGGAAGCTTACACCGAACCAGGAATTATGATTAATTCCGAAAGCTTCAACGGCATGGATTCAATTAAAGGCAAAGCAGCAATAATTAAATATGCCGAAGATGCAGGTTGCGGCAAAGCGCGAGTGCAATACCGCTTGAGAGATTGGTTAATTTCCAGACAGCGTTATTGGGGCGCTCCAATTCCCGTAATTCACTGTCCCACCTGCGGAACAGTCCCCGTACCCGCATCGGATTTACCCGTATTGTTGCCGGAAAATGTACAATTTACGGGCAAAGGTTCGCCCTTGGCAAAGATGGAAGAATGGGTAAACGTTCCTTGTCCGAGTTGCGGCACTCCGGCGAAGCGAGAAACAGATACGATGGATACTTTTATCGATTCTTCGTGGTATTTCTTGCGCTATCCCGATGCTCAAAATCAAGAGCAAGTCTTCGATACGGCGAAGACAAATGATTGGATGCCAGTAGATCAATATGTGGGCGGCATCGAACACGCAATCTTGCACTTGCTGTATTCGCGGTTCTTTACCAAGGTTTTGCGCGATCGGGGTTTGATCAATTGTGACGAACCATTTAAACGCCTGTTAACTCAGGGCATGGTGCAAGCAATGGCCTATAAAAATCCTGTTACTGGCAAATACTTTCCCCCAGCAGATATAGACCCCGCAAATCCCAAAGATCCTCAAACGGGCGAAGCTTTGGAAGTCTTCTACGAGAAGATGTCCAAATCAAAATACAATGGCGTTGACCCCTTGGAAGTTATGGGCAAATATGGGGTAGATACGGCGCGGATGTTTATTTTATTCAAAGCGCCGCCAGAGAAGGATTTGGAGTGGGACGACGCTGATGTGGAAGGGCAATTTCGCTTTTTAAATCGCGTTTGGCGCGTGGTTACAGAGTTTGGTTCACCCCCCCCAGCCCCCCCTTGCGAAGGGGGGGAGAAAGAGGTTTTAAGTAAACCTGAGAAGGATTTGCGGCGGGCGATTCACACTGCAATTAAGGAAGTTAGCGACGATTTGGAGGGCGATTATCAGTTCAATACTGCTGTTTCGGAAATGATGAAACTCAGCAATGCTTTGAATGATGCTAAATGTAAAGATTCGCCAATTTATGCAGAAGGAATTAACACTTTGATTCGCTTGTTAGCGCCTTTTGCGCCGCATATTGCTGATGAATTGTGGCACAATACTGGTAACAGTGAATCGGTGCATACGCAAACGTGGCCGAGTGTGGATGCTTCTGCCTTAATTACCGATGAAATTACGCTGGTAATTCAAATTATGGGCAAAACTCGCGGCACAATTCAAGTGCCTTCGGGTGCTGACAAAGCTGCTTTGGAAAAGTTTGCTCGCGAGTCGGAATTGGCCAAGCGTCACCTGGAAGGTAAGGAGATTAAAAAGGTAATTGTGGTGCCTGGAAAGTTGGTGAATTTCGTGGTAGCTTGAGGGTAAAAGTTGCTACCTGTAGGCAACGTATCGTTTCCACACAAACACAACCTCATCCCCTTTAAACACTATCGGGCAACTATTATTTACTGTAAGAGTAGACAAGTTGCCCTTTTTTTACTAGCTTTAAGGGAATTTTAGGATTGTTTAGCGGCTCGTTTTTTAGCCTTACCTTTTCTTCCCATTCTTTAAATTTAGGTTCCAGCATTTCAGGTGTAAGTTTATAAATCTCTTTGAGAGTTATGCCTTCATACAGTCCAATATACCAAGCTTCTACTCTGCGATATTTGTCAAGTATAATTTCATTCAAATGATGGTGAGTAGTGACCCCACCGCTTCTATTGAGAGCAATATTTATTGTTTTAAGTTCGTATTCTTTTCCTTCAGCATCAATAGCATCGTTTCCTTCACGTCCCGGTGATATCCGCAACCCTAAAAGGATTAATAACTGTAAAGTCTTTCCCCCGTTATCTTGAAAAATATCCGCAATACCATATTCACTAGCCAGATTTTGCAATTCTTGGATGCTTTTCATAGCATTTTCTAGCCGTTTAGCATCTGAAATGCGTTCTGCTTCCGTGGTAACAGCTTCTTCAACAGGCTCTACAACTGACGGAGAAACTGGTTCAGCTATTAGGGTGTTAATGAGAGCTGTACTCTCGCCGCTTTGGCTAAAACTGATTAAATAAGTAGCGGGTACATCAAGCGCTTCAGCTAGAGCGAAAATAACTTCAAAGGATGGCGATCTTTCACCGCGTTCCAATAAGCTGATATAGTCAGTAGTCTTGTCTATGAGTTCTGCTAACTCGTCCTGTGTCATCCTTTTTTCTCTGCGTAACTGACTTACCTTGGCCGCAAATTGTTGTCTGGCTTCTTTGTAATTCATACCCCTCACAATTGATAAAAACGAACTTTCAGTTCGCTTTTTGAATGGTACGAAGAATTTATACAGAACACAACGTACTGAAAGTACGGATTGAGTATAACTAAAAGTACGGATTTAGATATAATGACAGTAGGCTGTGCCTCTTGTACCTTAAACTAATCTCAATTAAACATGAGTAACATTTTGCCCGCCCCAATTTACACCACCCAATACGGTCAATCTTATTTGGGAGATTCTCTTCATCTCCTGAATAGTCTTGCTAGCAATTCTGTAGATTTGGTGATTACATCCCCTCCTTTTGCATTGCAACGCCAAAAGAGTTATGGAAATGAAGATCAAGATTTATATGTTGATTGGCTGCTGGGCTTTGCTCCGGAAATTAAAAGAGTTCTCAAGGATACTGGAAGTTTTGTTATAGACCTTGGAGGTGCTTATCAAAAAGGAATCCCTGTACGATCGCTGTATAATTACCGCGTGCTTATTAGGTTATGCGACGAGTATGGATTTAAACTTGCTCAAGAGTTTTTCTGGTTTAATCCTTCCAAACTTCCATCTCCTATAGAGTGGGTGAATAAAAAGAAAATCCGGGCTAAAGATTCTGTGAATACTGTTTGGTGGCTTTCCAAAACGAATCAGCCTCAAGCGAATATTAGTAAAGTCAAAGTAGAGTATTCTGAGAGAATGAAAAAGCTTTTGAAAAATGCTGATGAATTTTACACGCCCAAAGAACGCCCTTCCGGTCACAATATTAGCGATCGATTTTCCAAAGATAATGGAGGTGCTATTCCATCTAATTTGCTAGAAATTTCTAATTCGGAAAGTAATTCTCAATACTTGCGTTGGTGCAAAGAGTTTAATGTTAAGGCGCATCCGGCACGTTTCCCCCAAAAACTACCGACATTTTTTATAAATTTTCTTACTGAACCGGGAGACTTGGTAGTAGATATTTTTTCTGGTTCTAATACTACGGGTTATGCAGCAGAACAATTATCAAGAAACTGGATAAGCTTTGAAAAAGAAAAACAATATGTTGCTGCCTCAATATTTAGATTTTTGCCTCAAGAATCCTTTGGCGAAGCGGATACAATATACAACCAATTGTTAACTGAGAAAGCATCAGGATTGATTTTACCTCAAAATAGGCTACTTTTTGAAGTTAATAATTATTGTGTTTGATTTGGCTAAATAGTCAAAATTTTATTTCAGAAATGAAACTGTCTCTTGAAAGCGCTTCTACACGAACAAATTTCTAGCAAAGAGGGACTGAAAGAGATGGTTTTAATTGTTAGTTTCAAAAAGCAATTGCACGATCGCTCCGCATTCCAATTTTAATACTGATTGAGCGCTGCCGCCATTAACGGCAATTTCTACCCAACCGTCAGAACCAGTTATGGCAATTAAATCGCCCGGTTCGCTGTCGCTGTAGGTTTTACCGCTGGGGATGCGAATTGCATCAGAACAATTGCTAATTGTCAATGACCAATTGTTACCTATAATGCAATTATTCGGGATATTAGTAATTAGGTTGCCAAAGCGATCGACATATTGAATGCAGCCTGCTGCACCTGTGGCTGTAACGGCACAATTTGGTATATCTAACTCTACTAAACTTGCAGGGTCGAGATCCTCCCCCAACTCTTCCAATGCCACCCCGTTCGCCAAGTGAGCGCCCGCAGCAGCGAAAATATCGCGACCGTGAAAAGTGCTGCTGGGTTGAGGCGATCGCCAGTATTGAGAATTCGTGAGTTCGACAGAGGATCTCGCACTTTCCCGACTCAACACCCCGCTAAACAACCCGTTATCCGGCCCGACAAGAAAGCAATTAGCACATTTAATCGCAACAGGGCGTCTCTTGCTTCCCACCCCCGGATCGACGACAGCAACGTGTACGGTTTCCGGCGGAAAATAAGCAAAAGCAGTCATCAAACAAAACCTCGCCGCCGCAATATTTTGAGATGGTATTTGGTGCGTAATGTCAATGACTTTTAACTGCGGGTTAATTTGGGCGATCGCACCTTTCATCACTCCCACATAAACATCGCTTAATCCAAAATCCGTCAGCAGAGTTATAATTCTATTTTTAGACATATATCAAAAGGTAAAAATATGGTATCACAATGGGAAAACTTTCTGCAAAACTTGGGAGAATGGCACGGTTCCTTTACCCAGTTATCCCCGCGAGGAGAGGTACTTCAAGATACTCCTAGCATTATTTCTCTCGAAAGTTTCAATGACAACAAAAATGTGCGATTAAAACTCCGTCGGTTTTCTCCAAATCCTAGCGGTGTGGGCGAACCGGAAGTGAGCGAACTTGTTCGAGAATATCAAAGTTTGGGACGAGATATCCTATTTTTTGAGAATGGAGCTTTTTCTCAGGGTACTATTCAACTAGCGCCTTATTCTGAGTGCGGTGCCGAGTTGAGTTTTATCTACAATTATCGTCGGTTGCGCTTCCCTCTGACATACAATACCAACGGCAATTTATCAAACCTTACCTTAATTCGGGAAAAGCAGCTTGATAAAAATGTCCCCGAACGTCCGCCTTTAAAAGTTGACGATTTGCTGGGAGAGTGGCAGGGCGAGGCCGTGACAATGTATCCAGATTGGCGTTCTCCTGATACCTATTCTACCAATTTACAATTGCATTTGGATGAAGCAGATCGCCTAGTGCACAAAATCACTTTTGGCAGTAATGCTAGTGTTATCACTTCTAGCGCCACCATAGACGGTTCAGTTCTGCACTTTTACGAAGGTGCTTCGCCGGTGCAAGTTGTGCTGCTTCCTGACGGCGGTTCTTGCACTTTACCTGTCAAGATTGAATCCAGAAAACCTATATTTTTCGAGGCTGGTTGGTTGGTAGAACCTGACTTGCGGTTTCGGATGATTCGCAGTTACAACGATCGGGGTGAATGGGTAAGTTTGACTTTAGTTAAAGAACGAAAAATTAGTCATTAATCCCGATCAGTTGTTGATGATTAAGATTGAGTTTGTTGGGCGGGCTAGAAGCCCAACCCTACTCCCCACAATAAACTTGATGTATTGTGGAACGGGCATCTGGCCCGTTCTAACAATAGTACAAGATATCAGCATGACAAACATTTTTCCGATTTAGGAACTGGATTTTGTTTCCTGGGTTTGCGATTGAATCACGGCACTCCAGTCATCATTGTTAACAGCAGCTTCCAAATCCTTAGCCTGTTCGCCATCACTTTTGGCGGCTGTTTCTAACTCTTTGGTAAGAGTGGAATCTGCCATTGCTTTGCGTAATTTTAGCTTCTTTTCCTCATAAGCTTTTTGTTCCTCAGCCGACATTGCCGATCGCGCTGCTTGACCTACCGTAGCCGCCCACATTTCGCTTTCAGCAGCGTTTCCAGGCGGAATGCTGCCAATTTCTGCTATCCAAGCATCCCGCAAACTTTCCATTTCTTCCCGCTTCGGGAATTTGAAAGTTTGCACGCGCAGGAAAGCGCAATTTTCGACGCCGTTTTGGGCGATGTGACCGTTGATTGAAAGCAGGATATTTCGCGAATAACCGATAAACTGAGTGTTGCGGCAAGTGTCCATTACAGCGTACACGCCGGCGACTTTCGCGTTAGTTGCCAAATCGCGCCACGTATCGATCGACATTACTTGCGTGCCGTCATTTTCTAATTCAGAAATAGCAGCGGCTGCGCTGTGTTCTGAGTCGGAACTGTATAAAAAGTTGTGCAGTCCTTCATGGGCGACAGGTACGTTTTGATGTTCAATTGCTACGTCTCGATCGGCATTCACTTGATTAGCTTCCATAAAACCCAATTCCTCAAAAAATGTCAACTTTACTCATTAAATCCCCCTTTCAGGGGCGGGCTCTCCGGCCCAACCCCTACTCCCCACAATAAAGTTCTCTTTGTGGAACAGGCCGGAAAGCCTGTTCTACTGTTTTTGTGGCCCTTATATACTTAACTTACGGCAATTTGTTGCAATTCCTCGTCAGTCAATTTAACTTCGAGCGCCTGCACAGAGTCCTCAATACTCGATACTTTGGTCGCACCGGGAATCGGAACGACGCAGGGCGATTGGGCCATCAACCAAGCTAATACTATACAGTAAACTGAAACGTTTTTTTCTGCTGCTAATTTGGCGATCGCGGGCATATCTTGCAAGCTGGTGACGCGGCGGCTTCCTCCCAAAGGACTCCAAGGAAAAAATGTCAGTTTTTCGGTTTCGCAATATTCCAGAACGCCGTCTGATTCCGGCTGTCTGTGCCACGGATTGTACTGATTCTGCACGGAGACAATTTCTACTGTATCGCGGGCACGTTTGATCTGCTCTACAGAAAAGTTGGAAACTCCAATAAATCGAATCATTCCTGCTTCTACTGCTTCTTTTGCGGGTGCTAGGGCTGCTTCGATGGTATAAGCGGGATCGGGCGAGTGGTACTGCCAAAGGTCGATCGGTTCCTTGCCGCCCAAGGCTTCAAAACTTTCGCGAATTGTCTGGCGCAAATGGTGGGGATTGCCGTTGCGCGTCCATGCACCTTGAGGCCGCATTAAGCCGCCTTTAGTGGCAACAGTAACGGCACGAGTATCTCCGGTGTACTGTTCCAAAGCTTTGGCAATCAGTTGCTCATTGTGGTGTTTGTCGGATTCATCTTGGCAGTAGGAATCTGCGGTGTCAATTAGGGTGACACCCAAATCGAGGGCGCGGTGAATTACCGCAATTGATTGATCTTCGGGCGGCCGGCCGCTTAAGGACATTGGCATACCTCCCAGACCGATCGCGCTGATAGTAAAATTACTGTTACCCAGTTTTTTTCTTTTCATTAGTTTGCCTTCCTTTGCGTGGTTGATTTCCAGTTTACATTTCAAGGATAAGTTGAAATCTTACATTTATTTAACTATCTAAGTAAATAGACCTAAATATTTTTTAGATAAGCTGTTTTGCCTTGAAAATGTATATTTCACTTACCTATTCCGCCCGTGTCAAATCCTCTCCCTCTCAAACATAATAGACAATCTAGATGTGCAGCACCTTACCTACCTAGTTAACTAGCTGGAAGCGCTGGTGTAAAAGCGGAGTGCAAATTGCCAGAAGTAGCGGGAGAACAATAACAGCCCGATCGCCAATATTCCCGCCCCTGCGATCCAAACGATTTCACCTCTCCCCAGCATGGCTTCTGCAGGCACAGTCGTCAAGAAGGCAACGGGAACTACGAAAGTGAAGAAAAATCGATAAGCGGCCGGATAAGCTGCCATTGGAAATCTACCCGCTTCTAACAATCCTTCGAGGACTTCGGTAACATTATAAATTTTGACAAACCAAATGCTGGTTGCCCCTAACATAAACCATATACTGTAAAGAGTAATAGTTCCGAATAACAGCGGTATTGCTGTTAAAAAATAGTTGCCGATTGCTACTCCCAATTTGTTAGCAGCATACAGCAGCAATACTGTGCCCAAGATTAAATCTGGGATTCCCCAAGGCGAAACTGTGTTTGCAGATAGCCAGAATTGGGAACTGATTGGTTTGAGGAGTACGAAATCGAGAGTACCTTGCTGGACTCGATCGACAATACGGCTGAGATTAGGTGCTAGAAACGTTGACGAAAAACCCTGCAAAATCGTGAAAATACCGAGTACAACTAAGGCTTCTTCCCATTTCCAGCCCGAAAACGTGTAACCAGTACGGTAGAACAAAAACAGCCCAAACAAGCTGCCTGTAAGATTTCCGAGGCTGCTGATGGCCGCGAGGACAAAGTTGATTCGGTATTCTAGTTCCGCTGCGATCGACGCACCCCAGAACAATTTCAGTACGTGCAAATATCGTCTCATGTTTGTCGCCATTTTTTGCCGTGTAAATACTTAAATTCCCATATTGTAAAGCTTGTGTGAAGTTAGCTGCTGTACTGGCTGCTCATTTCACTATAAAAATAAATTATAGATACCGCTTACTTAAGTAGTTTTTCTGAGGCATCGTATTAAGTTATTTAACAGAATTTAAACAAAAACTACAATTATGAATTTAAGTCAATCTTAAACCTCTATATTTTGGCAATTATTAAGGCAGCTTCATGTTTTGAGACAAAAATTCGTTTGATTAATTGGAAATACTAATATGTTACAACTTTTAATATTATAAATATTTCAAAAACATCTAGCCATACCCAAACGGAACACTTAGGATAGGGCATACGTACTCAAAAGGAATAGGTAATCAGAAATACGTAATGATACGTACCAAAAAGGGATCGAGAAATTGACTTAAGTAACAACACGTAAGGAAAAAAAGACATGGATGCTTTAACATTATCGAGACTGGGCGTCAAGCACACCAAGAGTGCAGTAGCCGAATCGCTGCGGATCAATACAGGATACGACGTGACAAGCCCAGTCACTTTTTACGGGATTGTCAACGAGCGCTGCAATGTTAAATGCCGCCAGTGCGAGTATTGGCGACTCAAAGAATATAAAGACGAAATGACGATCGAAGAATGGCAAAATGCCCTCTTGAGCGTCAAAGAATTTGTGGGCGAATTTTCAATCAACTTTAGCGGCGGCGAACCTTATATCAAAAAAGGTTTTCTAGACTTGCTGGCCTTCGCGAATAAAAATGGCATTCACGCGGGCGTCACCACCAACGGCTATTGCATGACCAGGGAAAACGCAGCCAAAACTGTAGCAGCCCGTCCTTTTAATGTGAATATGTCCGTTGACGGGCCGAATGCAGAACTGCACGATTATTTGCGGGGTCAACCGGGATTGTTCGATCGGCTTTCTAAAGGAATCGGTTATCTGCGCGAAGAACAAGAAAAACAGAACGTCCTGTTTCCGATCAACATCAAACCGACAATGAACCGACTCAATTTCCGCCACCTCCCGGAAATAGTCACCTGGGCTCAGGGAATTGGGGCGACGACGGTGAACTTCCAACCAGTCAACCGCTGGACGCCAGAAACATACGAGGAATTGTGGATTGAAAAAGAAGACATGGAGGAATTTTCACAAGTAATCGAGCGCCTAATTGAAATGAAGAAGAACGGCGCTCCGATTATGAACAGCGATGAAGTGTTGCGATTGATGATTCCTCACTTTGCCGAAGAAAAAGCTCCTGATTCAACTCGTCCTTGTCGCGTTGGACTGCGAAATTACTGGATTGATACGCGCGGCGATGTGAAATTGTGCGATGAGTTTCCGGTGATTGGTAATGTGAAAAACGCCAGCGCCCGCGAGATTTGGTACGGCGAAAAAGCTCAAAAAGTCCGCCGCGATACTTTGAATTGCGGCAAGCTTTGTCTGATTACTTGTGTCTCGCAAAAAACGATTTTGGACAAGGTAAAAATGGGGGTAAAATTATTAAAAAATTGAGGTTGAGCAGTGTTAATATTGCTTGTGCTTATGGTGGCCGGGTTTTATCAGAAACCCGGTTTTTTGTTTAATGAATTGTATTCCAGTTCGGTTTTGCTAAAGGAAATGGCAATGCCGTTTCCCTACGAATACAATGTTTTGTATCAGTCGTAGGGTGCGTGACGGTGAAAAATCATTGCACCGCAGCCCTTTACTATGGACTGTCACGCACCGCTTTACCTGGGCAATATTTTTCTTACCAGCGGCAGGATTCTGGGGCATATTTTTCTCGCCAGTGGCAGGATACTCAGTATCGGCGTTCCGACAAAAAGATGATATTCTCAAGTGGGCGATATCGCTTTTTCTCTTTGCCTTCCTTCTTCCGGCCGATTTCCATTTGTTCTCGATCGCGCTCTTTCTGCTCTTGTTCCTTTTCCTTGTATAATTCTAGTTGTTGGCGATCGCGCTAACATTCCCTCTCTTCCTGTTCCCGGTTCAATTCCACCTGTTCGATTGCCACCCTCCAGCGAATTGTGGATATTGCCTGCTGGAAAAAATCTTGATTAGCAATCAGGTAGTTTAAGTATTTTTCAATATCCCTTTCCATTCCCAAAAGAGCGCTAGACCTTTCTATGCCAAAAAGAGCGATCAACCTTCCCAGACACAAGAGCGATCGCATTGCTTTTACTCAATCAGTATTGAAAACATCCTGCAAGTTACGATAACCACTAATAACGCCCAAAATCTCAATACCATAACCAACTATTTGATAAAAAATGATGTATCCCATCAATGGTACACCATGTAAACTGGGAGAAAATTGTGAATACGATCGCCCCAAATATGGAAACTGTGCAATCTGCTGACATTTTTTACCAAATCCTTCCACAAAGCGATCGCCCGCATCTACACTTGGCGCCAAAAAGTAATCGGAAATTTCGGATAAATCTCGACTCGCTTCGATCGTAATAAGCAAGCGATTCATGCTCTTAATTCTCTGGCTTTTTTCACTTTATCTCTAAGTTGAGCTAATACATCGTCTGGATTGAGCAACTCACCCCGTTGTGCTTGTTCTCGTGCTATATCGATTTTCTTCGCAGTTTCTTGTACCCACGCTAAATAGTTTGGGCTGTTGCCGTCATCGGATAAAGTAACATCATCGATTAATAACAGCAAGGCCGTATTAATTGCTTCTTCAAGGGAGGGATATTGACCGTGCTTTACTAAAGCTTCAAGGACTTGGGTTTGCTCTTGGCTCAAGGTGATTTGCATTGTTACCTCGGAGGGGGGCAAGGGTTGGACAATACTTCTACTGTATCGTATTTTATTACAAAAATGCGTGAAGCAAAGCTATCCCGTAGGGAATCGCTCTTGACTGTGGCAGATAGAAAAAGGCGATTGCCTGCGCGTTGAGAAAAAGAGATAAAGTGCGATCGACCTTTCCATATCAAAAAGAGCGATCGCTTGGGCGTTGAATTAGTAGGTTAGTCGATCGCACTAGCTCTACTTTTTGCCCAAAAAATGCCATTACCAACTAAAAGTTAAAATCTGTCTCGATCGGCAACTACTTACCGCGCCCTGGCTTACAGTCTGCAAAGCCCAACGCTAAGCGAGTCGATCGAGACAACTGGCGATCGCCATTTCCACGACAGCTTCGATGGGATACTCAATAGCAGCCGCGCGGGTAATGAGGGCGATGCGGATGCGATCGGGTAGGTAAGCGAGGATGGATTGAGCGTCAGCAGCAGATAATTGCTCCTTGTTAGTGGTCTGGATGGATCTACCTCTCGGTCGGAATTTGGCGGGCTGCTTGCGGTTGTCCGTCGGTCATGAAGATTGGGAGCGATCGCAACTGAGCGCTGCTAATCTCAAGGATGCTATCATAGATTAACAGTTACTATGTCTTTATAGGTAAATGACATGAACGCTAAAGAATTGCTCCTTAAAGAAGTGGATAATATCCCCGAATTTATATTAGAAGAAGTTTGGGAGTTTCTGCAATTCCTCAAAGCAAAGTATGATAAAGATAATTTAGAAGCAAGCCTGCTCAGTGAATCTTCTTTGCAAAAAGACTGGTTAACATTAGAGGAGGATGAAGCATGGCAGAATTTGTAAAAGGTGATGTGATAGTTGTTCCTTTCCCATTTTCCGATTTAACACAAGCCAAGCGCCGACCCGCTAAGCGTAATAGCAACTTTGGCAGGAGACGATCTAATTCTTTGTCAAATTACTAGCCAGACGCTCGCCGAGCGCTATGCTATTACCCTTGAAAGTAGTGATTTTAGCGAGGGCGGACTTAACCAAACGAGCAACATTAGACCTAATCGCTTGTTTACCGCTGACCAATAAATTATACTTTATAAAGCTGGTAAGCTGAAACCTGAGAAGTTGAACGAGGAGATCGCTAAGATAGTTGAAATTCTTCACCAGTAATTCTTTATTGTCAACCGTTCCTCAGATCAAAATGCTGTTTGACTACATTGTGTTGTGCGATCGCCTGCGCGTGGAGAAAAAGAGATAAAGTGCGATCGACCTTTCCAGACCAAAAATGCGATCACACTCACCAAAAAACGAGCGAGAAGCCCCTGGCGACCGACTTGGGTAGGAAAGCGGTAGCGACTTCAGTCGCCTTGAAGTTACTTTCTTCAAAATGCGTAGCTATAGCCATCTTTTTTGTGAATTGGACTGCAATATTTATAACCAATACCTGCCACTCTTTCAGACTTGGTTGCGATATCAAAACTACCTGAAGCACGGCAGAGAACCCGCCCTACATAGCAGCCGATTTTCTTCCCTGCGGTAACGGTTGCACTGACAATATCGCCAGTCTGAAACCCTTTGTGGATTTGCACTCTGGATTTGTGCCGAGTAGGAAAGCCATAGCTATTTGTACCGCACATCTGTCGTGTCCCATGCCCTTTTGCTGTAATCAGTAACGGCTTTGAGGTTAAGACTTCGAGTGTGTCAAAGTTAGCTACACACGCAGCATCAAGCCAGTGCGATTTGGGCAACCCTAATCGATTGCGATTGAACTTAGTTTGCCCGCCCGTACCAGTAGTGACAGGTAATCCCGTCTCTTTAAGTGCATTGAACAACGCCCATCGGGTTGAGTTGACTGCTGCTGCATCTTTGAGTGGTAGTTTTGCCTGTTTGAGGATGCGGTTTAGCACGTCGGGTTTAGTCGCTAGAAATGCCCGAACATCCTGATTACCTTTCTTTTGATTGCAATCGTGACAAGCAAGCGTCAAATTGGAAACTCTGTCAGAACCACCTCTTGACTTAGCTTGAATGTGTTCAATCTCAAACGGTACATTGTCAACCGAGCAATAAGCGCACTGCCGATTCCATTTTGCCAAGAGATACTCGCGGACTTCGTAACCGTGCAATTCTCCTTGCGGATACATAACACCTGAGATTTCAGGGTTTTGCATTAGTTGCAAATCGAATCGCACTAGCTCTTGAACAATGCTGGCAATGGGTGCAAATCGAATCAACTTGCGAACCCATGTGAGTGTTGTTTCGACCCGATGCTGTAAGGATGGAGCTAGCCAACCATCAGGACGGGTGCGATTGAGGAATCGCGCCTGACGATACCGAGTTTTGCGATTGCGTCTTCCTCGCCTGAGTTGGCGACGAGACAGCAATGCTTCTTTAATTTGTTGTCCTCGATGTTGTAGTTCGGCTCCAAAGATTATCTTGTCGCTCTGCTTGAGGGCAATACCAGTAGTTTTAGAACCTGGATCGAGTTTGAGTTCTAACGGCTTAGGACTTGCGTCAACCTCTTTGTTCAAAATTATCGTAAAGGGAAATCGCCTGAAAACAGATGCTTTACCTGCGTTAAGTAATGAGCGCCCTACTCCTGGTTGACAGGGTGATAGCGGTCGCCCTTTAGTGTCTCTAACAAAAATAAAATTAGACATTTTTGCGTCTCTTCTACTTGCGTGTAATGTTAGCCTCGGCAATGTTTAATGAGCTTGTTCGGCTAAAAGCACTGTCTTAACCCGTTAGAACTGTTTAACTTTTAGCGACAGGGCAACGAACTGGCTACGCATTCGTTGGTGTCATGACTCACAAAACGGAGTCCTCAAAGGACTTAGCCTGGTCAGGTTTGGCTTGTTCCATCCCGCTCGAAGAGCCGGACAGTCTATAAGCCCCTAGCTTTAGCTATGGGGTTCCTGACACTCTCAACCAAAGATTGCCCCTCTCATTCCACTCATGGCGATCGCCCCATCACCTATAATTTTAATTAACATCCTGTCCCTCCCTTAAGCAGGGGTGGGGGGACAGGATGGGAGGGGAAACGAGACTTAAAGCGATCGATAAACGCGATAGTTAATTTCAGGGAAAATATTATCAATCTCCTCAACCTTCTCCAACCAACCCGAATCAACTTTCCCTTCTTTCACTTCATCGTACAGCTTGTGAAAGCGCATTAAGTGCGATCGAGTCCGGCGCACTGCATAGGGCACCATCGTTCCTGTACGCATGATAAACGCCCAGTCAGAAGATTGAGCTAGCAGCACTTCCCGCGCGGCTTGGTTCAAAGCGCGCCACTGCAACTCATCCGCAGGTTCCATGCTTCCCAACTCAATCATCCGTTCCGCAGCTTTGTGCAAGTGCGGGTAAATCCAAGCATTGGTATCGTTGAGCCAATATTCGTGGAAACCCCGGAAACCCCAGCTAGACTGAGACGGGCGGCACACTTGCTGAGTCCGATTTCCCCGCAAATAATCGGCTAAGTGCGTCATCTCGTAGGTATTTTGGTCGTACCAACTCTTGCGGAACAGGTAATCTAAGAACCAAGGCCCTTCGTACCACCAGTGACCGAAAAGTTCGGCGTCGTAAGGCGAAACAATAATCGGCGGACGCTGCATAATGCCGTTGAGGTGTTCGACTTGGCGTTCCCGGTTAAAAGCAAAGTTGCTGGCGTGTTCCGCTGCTTTTTCCCTTGCCCAGTACGGATCGTACAACTGTTTATCGCCTAAACCCAATCCGCGACCGGTGATTTTGTGATATTTAATCCCGGTATTTTTCCGCTGGCCGTTGGGCATGATGTAGGGCTTAATGTAATCGTAGTCAGCTTCCCAGCCCAAATCTTTGTAGAATTCGCGGTATTCGGCGGCGCCGGGATAGCCGACTTCGGAAGACCAAACCTGCTGCGAGGATTCGTGATCCCGGCCGAAGGCTGCGACTCCGCATTCGGTGAAAATTGGGGCGTAGCTGCCGTAGCGGGGACGCGGGCGGGCGTAGAGGATGCCGTGACCGTCTGTGAGAAAGTAGCGGAGGCCTGCGTCGGCTAACATCCGCTCTAAGCCTTCATAGTAGGCGCATTCGGGCAGCCAAATGCCTTTTGGTCGGCGGCCGAAGTTTGCTTCGTAGTTGTCGCAAGCTACTTGAATTTGTGCCCAAACGGCTTCGGGGTACATTTTCATCAGCGGTAGGTAGCCGTGGGTGGCACCGCAGGTGATGATTTCGAGGTTGTTGGTATCTTGGTGTTCTTTGAAGGCTTTGACTAAATCTCGATCGTACTTTTCCCAAAAGTTGCGGACTTGAGAGAAATGGGCGGCGTAATGTTCTGCCAAATAGCGGAGGTGGCCGTTTCCGCTGTTGTGTTCGATTTCGAGATCGGCTAATTCTTCGAGTTTGGCCAAGTGGTCGTCGAAGCGGTCTTGCAGCAAGGGGTCGCGCAGCATTGCCACCAAGGGCGGCGTCATGCTCATGGTAATTTTAAAGTCGATGCCGTCGCGCTTGAGCCCTTCAAAGACTTGCAGCAGGGGAATGTAGGTTTCCGCGATCGCCTCAAACAGCCATTCTTCTTCTAAAACGTAGTCGCTTTCCGGGTGGCGGACAAAAGGCAAGTGGGCGTGGAGAACGAGGGCGAGGTAGCCAATAGTCATAGTGATTTGGATGCCGTAGTTATTAACTGACGCCATTTAGGGACAGCTTTAAAATATTTTAAGATTTTATGCTGAAACGGGACTCACAAAATGCCGTGTTTTTTTAATGGCCTTTCTCTAACAAACTAAATGTCAGCAATTTCTGATTTTCTGCTTGCTGTCGGATTAGGGCTGCTGCTGTTTGAGAGTCTACTGCCTTTGAGAAAAAGAATCCCTGGGCGTACTCACATTTTAACCCTTTTAGTATAGATAGTTGCGAGGCTTCTTCGACTCCTTCGGCTACTACATCCATGCCTAAATTGTGGGACAAAGTAACTATCGACCGCACAATTTCTGTCGGGTCAATCCCTCCTTTACTGAAATCGAACTCACCTCCCATCCTGCTAACAAAAGAGCGGTCTATTTTTAAGGTATTGGTGGGGAAGCGGTGCAGGTAGGAGAGCGAGGAATAGCCGGTGCCGAAGTCGTCAATGCACAAGTCTATGTTTCGGGTTCTGAGCTGCACCAGCATTGCTGTTACTGATTCGGAATTTTCTATGAGTACGCTTTCGGTAATTTCTAGTTTTAAACTGCTGCCGTCGAGGTGAGTTTCTGCGAGAACTTGGTCGATGTATTCGATTAAATCTGGCTGAGAAAACTGTTTGACAGAAATGTTGACGCTAACGCTTAAGGGGGGATTGCTGGGAAATAGCTGCTGCCACTGGCGGATTTGGTGGCAAGCTGTGCGAAGTACCCAGCGGCCGAGGGGTACGATCAAGCCGGTTTCTTCGGCGATGGTGATGAATTCACCGGGGGAAACTAAGCCCCGTTCTGGATGCTGCCAGCGCACTAGGGCCTCAAAACTGGTAATTGTGTTATTGGCGATCGACACGATCGGCTGGTAGTGAATAATAAACTGGGGCGCTGCGGATAAGGGAGGTAAGGCTGATTCGGGGAATGGGGGAAAGTCTTCTTCTGTGGCAGGCTCTCTAATTGATTCGATCGCCCGCCGCAGGTCGTTTTCTAGCTGCAACAGCCGCAAAGCGTGGGCGTGCATGGAACTGTTGAAAACTTCGTGTCGGGCTCTGCCGAGTTCTTTGGCGCGGTACATTGCTGTGTCGGCATCGCGCAGCAGGGTTGTCGGTTCCAGGTATTCGCCAGAACTCAAAGCTATGCCGATGCTGGCGGTGATAAATACTTCGTGTCCGTCTAGAAGGAGAGGGGAGGTGATTTTCTTTTGCAGGCGGTTGACAATGGTGGTAGCTTCATTGATGCCCTCGATGTCTTCTAGCAACAGCACAAACTCGTCTCCTCCGATGCGGGCCACTGTATCTCCGGGCCTCAGACAAGCTTCCAGACGCCGCGCGATCGATACTAGCAGTTGATCCCCGATGGCGTGGCCGAGGGAATCGTTGACTACTTTAAATCTATCTAAATCGAGAAACAGCACGGCAAACAAGTAGTCTTTGCGCCGTTTTGCCAGCCTCAGAGCGTGTTCGAGCCGATCGGTAAATAGCGATCGGTTGGGCAATCCGGTGAGGGCGTCGTGAAAAGCATCGTGCAGCAGTTGTTCTTCGGCGAGTTTGCGCTGAGTGATGTCGTGACAGTTAATCACGATTCCATTGACTGCCGGATCATACAGCAAGTTGGTGGCTACAGCTTCTACATAACACCAGGAACCGTTGCGGTGGCGGACTCGGTACTCAACTGGGCACTGGCTTCTTTTGGGGTTTTCAATGGCTTTGTGGAGGGTTTCGGCGATCGTGGCGCTGTCGTCGGGGTGAACTATTTCTAAGGCGCTGCGGCCGATCGCCTGGTGGGGCGCGTACCCTAAAATTCGCTTGACGGAAGGGCTGATGTAGCGGAAGATTCCTTCGGCGTCGAGTATGATCGTGATGTCTGTGGCGTTTTCAATCAGCGAGCGAAATCGCTGTTCGCTTTGGCGCAGGGCTGATTCTGCTTGTTTGCGATCGCTGATGTCGAGGGCTACTCCGTCTATAATTACGTCGCCGTTTTCGTTTTTGGAAAATTTAGCGCTGTCTTGCACCCACTTGACCTCCCCAGATCTCAGAACGATGCGGTACTGGCGATCGCACGGCAAAAGACTCGCTCTCGATGCTGCTACGCGGCTGTCGCACGAGCTTTTGTCCTCTGGATGGATGATTTCGGTCAACAGTTCCGGGTGCGAAATCACTTCTTCGGCGCCGATCCCAGTAACTTCGCGCACGCCCGGACTGATGTAGGGCAGGGAGATTGTGCCATCTGGATGCAGCACGGTGCGGTACACTGAGCCGGGAATGTTGGCTGCCATTGTGGCTAGCTGCTGCTGGATGCCGCAGACTGCTGCTTCGGCGCGCTTGCGTTCTGCAAGTTCGGTTTGGGCTTGTTGGTAGAGTTCGGCTTGGTGGATCGCGATCGCGCACTGATCGGATATGGCTTTGACTAGCGATAGTTCTTCTGTAGTCCAAGAGCGGGCTCGATCGCACTGGTAGAGGCAAATTCCTCCCAAAAATGATTGCTGGTAGAGCAGCGGTGCGATCGCGATCGAGTGAAACCCTAAAAATTCCGCTGATGCTTGCAGTTCCGGGCCCAGAGTCGATAACTCGGCGAGGGCGATCGTTTCTCCGCGGGCGAGGGAGAAGCGATAGTGTTGGGCAAAGTCGCAATTTAGACCGATCGCCCGTTCTCTGTCGGCTGCCTTTAAGCTCATGTAGCGAATCCCGATCCTGCCCTCAGCATCTGGCTGCAATATCGCGCAGCCGCTGATTTCGAGAGCTTCGTGCAGTTGATCTGCGGTGGTTTGCAGCACTTCGTCGAGTACAAGGGTGAAGCGCATGGCTTGAACGATGCGGTTGACGATCGCTTCACGAGTCGCTTGCCGCTGAATTTGGGCGATCGCTTCTTGTTGCTGGCGCCGCATTTTGTATTCTTGGAGCGATCGTTCTAAGACTGTTGGCAACCTAAACAGCCGCCCTTTTAATACATAATCGGTCATTCCGGCTTTTATGCACTCAACGGCAGCTTCTTCTCCCAAACTTCCCGTTACTAAAATTAAGGGTATGTCTTGCCCTAATTCCTGCATTAATTTCAATACTTCTAAACCGTTGAAGCCGGGGAGGCGGTAATCTGAGAGTACAGCATCGTACTGGCAATTCTCAAGCAGTTTTCTGCACTCTGTTGCTGTTTCTGCCGTGTCGCACTTAAAATTTACCCCCCCCGCTTCTAAGGCGAGCACTATTAATTCCATATCTTCTGCCATGTCTTCGATAATCAACAATTTTAATGTTGATTCCGCTACCATTTTTAGTAGATAGTTGGTCTGATTTATATCTAACATAAGGTATTGGGGATCTTTTTAATTGGTTATTCGTGTTTGTGATAGTAATTTTTTAGACTAAGTTTGGTTGTTAATTTTATCTCTATATTTTTAGTTATTTTTAGCCAAATCAATTATATACTCTACTCGCAAGACCTTTATTTAGCATCGGCAGTCGAGGGCTGGCAGAACCGATTGGGGATTATCCCAATTTTTAAAAGAGCGTTTTTTAGGAGTACGAGCATCTTGCACAGCCCAGCCTAGATTTTTCGCTTCCATCCCTGACAGTGAATACTCCGGTAACACCAAAATTCGGATGCTCTCACCGATTGTGACTTATTTAAGTGTATAAGAGTTTTAAATTCAGAATTTAAAACTCTTATACACTTAACTTATGAATCTATATTACCGTTTGAGATTGTTTGCCCTAGTTTAAAGTAAAACGTGGCTCCTTGACTAGGTAGGCTTTCGGCCCAAAGCGTGCCGCCGTGGCGGTGAATAATCCGCTGGACGATCGCCAAACCGATGCCCGTACCTTCAAATTCTCTCTGGGAGTGCAGCCTCTGAAAGGCTCCAAACAGGCGATCGGCATATTCCATCGGAAAACCCACGCCGTTATCCTTGACAAAAATCGTCCCATCAGGTAAACCCTCAATAACTATTGTAGCCGGAGTGCGTCCGCGGCTGAACTTGACGGCGTTGCTAATCAAGTTGCTGAACACCTGTTGCAGCAAGGTTGGATCTCCCATTACTGTCGGCAAATCTCCGACGGCAAATTCAACGCTGTGGGGAGTTTGGGCCGGATCTGCGACAGTTGGTGGTCTAGTCAATTTAATCGCATTTTGTACCAAACGGCTCAGATCGATCGGAATTTGCCTCAACTCGCTGCGAGTCACCCGCGACAGGGCGAGCAAACCGTCAATCAACAGGCTCATTTTTTGGCTGCTGTCTTCAATTACTTCCATATAGTGAACTATTTTGGGATCGCTCAAAGCCTCAGTTAATTCTAGCCGCTGTTTCAACGCTTCTACAAAACCTGAAATGTGTCGCAAAGGTGCGCGCAAGTCGTGGGAAACTGAGTAAGAAAAAGATTCTAATTCTTGATTGGCAGCTTCTAATTGCTCTGTGCGTTCTGACAAAGCTTGTTTTGTCTCTACCAACTCAGTGATATCGCGAGAAGTGCCAATTAAAGCATAAACCTCGCCGTCGAGATTTCTGAGGGGAATTTTAAAAGTATCGTAGTAAATAGTCTCGCCAGCAATCACAAATTTATCCTGCAAGTGCATAGTTTTACCTGTTTCAAATACCTCCAGATTTTCTCTACAAAATTTTGCAGCAATTTCGGGAGAAAAACATTCAACAACCGTCTTGCCCTCCATCTCTTTTCTGCTATTTAATCCAGCAGTTATGACCACCGATTGGTTAACAAAAGACAGGCGCATATTCTCGCTATCTACCACAAAAATGTGATCGGGCAAAGCATCAAAAAAAGTTTCTAATTCTGCGGTACGCTGCGCGACTTGAGCTTCTAAAGTTTCGTTGAGTTCTTTAAGTTCAGCTTCTACTCGTTTGCGTTCGGTAATATCTTGACCAATGCTGATACACCTGCCATCGGAAAGACGAACATTTGCCCAAGAAGTGTCGATAATGCGCCCGTCTCTAACTTTTGTTTTGAAGTCGCTCCAGTTCTGATTTGCTGCTTTGATTCCATCCCAAACATATTGACGGTATTCTGGCTGCGGATAAAATTCTGCCCAGATATCCCGGTTTTTGATTTCTGCCAAACTCCAGCCTAGCACTTCTTCCCAGTGGCTGTTTACCCAGTTTATTTGACTGTTTTTGTCTAAGAAGGCGAGCATAATCGGCACGTTGTCGAAGATAGTTTGCAGCAGTTCTTTTTGCTGTTTTAATGATTCTTCGGCTTGTTTGCGATCGCTGATGTCGAGTACGGAACCGATAAATTGTAAAATTTGTCCGTCAGCGGTTCTTTTGAAAAGTTTGGAGCGATCGTGCACCCAGCGCCATTCCCCATTTTTGTGTTTGATTCTGTAGTCTCTGTCATCCGTTTCATCGGGATTTCTGCTGTGTTTTAGTCGCTCCATATCTGTAATTAGCTTTAACAGATCATCGGGATGAACTAAGTTGGCTACAGCGTCTTTACCCAAATCTTGCAATTCTTGGGGAGTGTATCCCAGTATGGCTGTGACCGATTCATTTGCATAAATATTTGTGTTTTCAACTGCATCGTAAATGTAGAGAAAGTTAGGTATAGTTGTAACAATACTCTCTAAAAGTTGCTGATGTTTTTGCAGTTCCAATTCTGCCTGCTTGCGCTCGCTCAAGTCCAGCACAAAACTGACGCCTAACTGCTTTGTTCCTTCTAAAAATGTGCTACCCAGCAGCACAGGAACGCGGCTACCATCGGAGCATATAAATTCTTTTTCAAAGGGAACAACCGTATTTCTAGCCTTCAGTTCGGCAACTTTTTCTGTGTCTAAACGCACGTATTCTGGTGGTGTCATTTCTTGCCAGTTAACTCTTCCGGCAAGCAGCTCGTCCCGCGTATAATTTACCGTGTTTAAAAAAGCGGCGTTGGCATCTGTAATGCTGCCGTTAAGATCCCAAAAAATTAGGCCGATCATGTTAGAATCAACTATGGCTTTAAATTTGGATTCGCTTTGCCGCAACTGGGATTCGACTTGTTTGAGTTCTGTAATGTCGCGGGAGATGGATAAAACTGTTTCTACTGAATTGTCTTCAGCAAATTCGGGAATGACTCGACAGTGGTAATGTTTTATGCCATCGGGAGTGAGAAACTCAAATTCTATGGTTTCTTGTTTGCCGATACCCAAAACTTTCATAAAAGCCTCATCCCACAGGTCGCACAAGTGCGGCGGCATTCCTGATTCTTGGTTGGTTTTGCCAATCAATTTTGCGGGGGCTTTTCCGGTTGCTGATTCTACTGCGTGGTTGATGTAAAGGATGCGTAGTTTGCGATCGAACCGGGCGATAATATCGGTCGCATTTTCGGCGATGGCGCTGAAAGCTTGTTCGCGCCGATGCAGTTCTTCTTGAGCGCGGTGGAAATCGGTTATGTCTCTGGCAAAAGAGAGAATTGAAACTACTCTTCCCGATTCATCGATTAGTGCAGAATTGTACCATTCGCAGTAAATTACTGCGCCATCTTTGGTATAGTTGCGGTTGCGGCAAACGTTGCGGGTTTCTCTGCTTTCTAACAGTTGATTTGTGACGGCGCAGACTTCCTCGAAGTCTTCTTGATAAACTATTGACCATTCGTGCCAGTATTTGCCCATTACTTCTGCTGCACTCCAGCCAAATATTTGTTCGGCCATTGGCGACCACCGCATTACCCGAAATTCGCTGTCCCACTCTACAACTGCCATTGGTGAGTTTTCTAGGTGAAATTCCCGCCGCGAGTTGGCTTTTTTTATTTGAGTTTGAAGTTGCTGCCGGAGTTGCTTCGCCCTGGCCAAGCGATCGCTAAGTTCCTGTGTATTTGCTGAGCCGGCGTTGGCAATGTCAGCAATGGTTTCTGCTGTTTGTTTTTCGAGTTCGTTCCAAGCGAGTTCGAGGGCTGATTCCGCCTCTTCTAGCTCAGTGATGCTGTTCTGAAACAGTGTGGCACTTTTAACTGGAATTTCACGCATAGTTTTGACACTTAGGCAAGTGTTACTTTTAGAATTCAAAATTAAAGCTTAAAAATTAAAAATATGTAATTTCCTGTTAAATTATACATTTTTAATTTTTAGTCTGTGCGTGGAGCAGATCGTTGGAGGCGGCGGGCGTTATTAAATACAGCCAGTCAAAGGATTTGGGGTGCAGATCGATCGGCAATTGTGGTGGATCGATCTAAAACTCTCCTGGGTAAGGGAAGGGTGCGGGCAGGAGCAGGCGCTAAGTATATTTTTGCACAGAGTTGTTGTTTGGGGGCGATCCAAAGGAGATCGGCGTGGATCGGGGCGTCGATCGCATCGCAACTCTGTAGCAGGGCATTGTGTGTGCCGAACGCTGTCTCTACTAAACGAAAGGCGCTTTTCCCGATTCCGGCAGGGGTTTAAACCAGCCCGAATGCGGGTGTGAGGGGCTTGTTGGCACAAATGAAACCGCCCCTACCTACAAATACTCTCCAATCACTTTGGTCAATAAAAAGCTAAAATAAAATCTAAAGTTATTCAGTCTTTTAAATTGCTTATGACTGCTGCTGCACCCTCTTCGATAAAAAACCAAACTCAGTACGAAGCCATTATCGGTCTAGAAACTCATTGTCAATTGAGTACGAATACTAAAATTTTCTCCAGTTCTTCTACCGAATTTGGCAATGCCCCAAATACTAACATTGACCCAATTTGTATGGGAATGCCGGGAGTATTGCCAGTATTAAATCAAAAAGTGCTGGAGTATGCGGTGAAAGCAGGGCTGGCTCTCAACTGCTCCATCGCACCTTACAGTAAGTTTGACCGCAAGCAATATTTCTATCCCGATTTGCCGAAAAATTATCAAATTTCTCAGTTCGATTTGCCGATCGCTACTAACGGTTGGCTAGAAATTGAACTCGTGGATGAGACGGGAAATTCTACTAGAAAAAAAATCGGGATCACTCGCTTGCACATGGAGGAAGATGCCGGAAAATTGGTTCACGGCGGCAGCGATCGGTTGAGCGGTTCAACTTATTCAATGGTGGATTACAACCGCGCCGGTGTGCCTCTAATCGAAATTGTTTCGGAACCGGATTTGCGATCGGGCGCGGAAGCTGCCGAATACGGTCAAGAATTGCGCCGGATCGTGCGCTACATCGGTGTTGGCGACGGGAATATGCAGGAAGGTTCGCTCCGGTGCGACGTGAATATTTCCGTGCGCCCGGTTGGCCAAAAAGAGTTCGGCACGAAGGTGGAAATTAAAAATATGAACTCTTTTAATGCGATCGAACGGGCGATCGATTACGAGATCGAGCGACAAATTCAAGCTGTGGAAAATGGCGAAACCATCGTCCAAGAAACGCGGCTTTGGGATGAAAACAAGCAGTGTACTTTCAGTATGCGGATTAAGGAAGGTGCAAGCGATTATCGGTATTTCCCGGAACCGGATTTACCTCCGATCAAAGTTTCGGCAGAGCAATTGCAGGATTGGCAAGCTCAACTGCCGGAATTGCCGGCCATGAAGCGCCATCGCTACGAAACTGAGCTCGGTCTTTCTCCCTACGACGCGCGGGTGCTGACTGACGACAAAGCGGTGGCGGAGTATTTTGAAAAATCGATCGCCGCCGGCGCTGTGGCTAAACAAGCAGCGAATTGGGTGATGGGCGATATTACTGCTTATCTGAAAAATGAAAAGCTGGCGATCACAGAAATTCCTTTCCAACCGCAGGATTTAGCCGAACTGCTGGCGCTAATTGATGCCGGTACGATCAGTGGCAAAATCGCTAAGGATATTTTGCCGGAGTTGCTGGCCAACGGTGGTTCGCCTCAGAAGTTCGTAGAGAGCAAGGGTTTGATTCAAATTTCGGATACGGGGGCGATCGACCAAGCGATCGATGCCGTGTTAGCCGCCAATCCCAAGGAGCTCGAACAGTACCGAGCTGGTAAAACTAAGCTGCTGGGCTTTTTTGTCGGCAAGGTGATGAAGGAAACGGGCGGCCGGGCTGATCCCAAACTGACCAATGAGCTGCTGGCGGCGAAGCTTAACGCCCCAGGTTAAGCAAGTCCTTAAGGGGCAGGGCTGTTTAATTCTCACCAAAAACATGAATTTTGACTCTTGTAGTGCCAAGAGTGCCTACCCCCGACCTAGAGGATTCGATCGGCAGATCAGACCAAGAGGGCCGGCACTCTTGGCACGGCCCCTACTGAGAATGAAACCGCCCTGGTTAAGGGGATCGTGTAGCGGATACAGCGGCGGGCGATCGGTTTTTCCTGAGCTCGCCCTTCTCGCGGGATCGTAACTTTATAATTAATCTACATTTCTTTACAACATCTTCACGTTTGGGGGTAACACCCCTCATCCCGGTTGTGTTATGTTGTGTTATGTAGATGCACCCTGATGGCAGAGGGAGTTACTTAGGTAGCTCTCTCTTTTTTTGTCTTTTTTTTTCCACGGACGTGAAAATACGGATGGGGAGAGGGGGATTGGCCATACCGATTCCCGATTACTGATTACCGATTAGCAATTACCGCTTTGAGTCGATTAATATCAACTTTAGTTATTAACTAATTTTGACATTATGAGCGAACAAGCTAGCGAGCTAATCAAGCAGGGGATTTCGCAATATCAGGCGCGTCAATTTGAGGCGGCGCTGGATTCTTGGCAGGAAGCGCTGGCGCTGTATCGCTCAATGGACGATAAGCGCCGATCGGGTGCGGCGCTGGGTAATATGGGCGTAGCTTACGAAGCGCTGGGAAATTATGCTCAGGCGATCGACTGCTACCAGCAGCATTTGGTGTTAGCGCAGGAAATTGGCGATCGCCGGGGCGAGGCAAATGCTTTGGGAAATCTGGGCAATGCTTGTTGTGCTCTTGAGGATTTTTCTGGTGCTATTGATTACCAGCAACAGCGTTTGGCGATCGCGCGGGACACTGGCGACGGGCGTTCTGAGTTGGAAACTTTGGGCAATTTGGCGCTAGCTTACGATGCTAATGGAGATTTGCCTGGTGCGATCGAATGTTATCACCAGCAGTTGTCGATCGCGCGCGCCAGCAAGGACGATCGCATTGAGCGCAATGCTCTCAAGAATTTGAAGCTTGCTTACAAGTATTTAGCAGATTACGAGAAGGCTAACCAGTACCGACAGCAGCAATTGGCGATCGTCCGGCAACTGTTTTTAACTGATAAAAATAAGAGTTTTGTACAACTTGTAGAAACAGTTGGTTTGAATCCGATTGAGGATTTTGCTGGGGCTAATTTAAGCGGTTTTGACTTGCACTACGCTGATTTTAACGGTGCAGATTTGCGCGAAACCAACCTCCGGGGAGCAGATTTGACTTTGGCCGATCTCAGCGGTGCTTTGCTGAGCGCTGCTATTTTAATTGATGCTAATTTGTGTAATGCTAATTTGCGGGATGCTGAACTCAGCAGCGCCAATTTGAGCGGTGCTGATTTACGGACAAAGCTGCCTAGGGCGAATTTGAGCGGTGCAAATTTAACCGGCGCCAATTTGAGCAGTGCTTATTTACCGAATGCGATTTTAGTAAATGCAAATTTGACAAATACTGATTTCAAGAATGCTGATTTAAGCGGTGTTAATTTGAGTAGTGCGAATTTAAACGGTGCTGATTTGAGCCGCGCTGATTTGAAAAATACGGTGGTTAAAAATGCGAACTTTTCGGGTTGTCTGGGAATTTCGGAAGCCCTGAAGGTTGAATTGAGGGCACGGGGCGGGATTTTTGAGTAGAATGGGAAATGTTGGTAATTGTAGAGGGTAACAAAAGCTATGACTGCCGTAACTGCAAAACGATTCTCGATCGCCGAATATCACCGTTTGGGAGAACTGGGATTTTTCGCCCCCGATGACCGAGTTGAATTGATTCGCGGAGAAATTATTATCATGGCTGCTAAAGGTAGGCTGCACTCTTTTTGTAACAGTCTTTTAGTTCAGGAGTTAATCATTTTACTGGCAAGACGCGCTCTTGTGCGCGCACAAGAGCCAATTATTTTGTCTGATGATAGCGAACCAGAGCCTGATGTTGTGATTGCCCGCAATCGAGCTGATCGTTATTTCTCTTCTCACCCGCAGCCTGCTGAGATTTTGTTGGTAATTGAGGTTTCGGATTCTACGTTGAAGTACGATCGCACAACCAAGTTGTCTCTTTATGCTGAGACGGGGATTTCTAATTATTGGATATTTAATTTGGTAGATATTCAACTGGAAATGCACAGCGAACCTTATCGGAAACAAAACGGTAGTTATAGTTATCAATTGCAACGAGTTTTTTTGCCAAATCAGACGGTGGTAATTCCGGGTTTTCCCGATTTGTCTCTGGATTTGTCTTCGGTATTTCCGGCGCAGAGGGGTGACTAAACATTCTGGCTCGATAGCACATATTTTAACTCAATAATTAAAGAGCGATCGAGCTTTTTTCGATGATATAATGTAAAAGTGCAAAGAAATGATATTATGTCCGGTCGATTACCCCTAATACGGTAGGGGCGGGTTCACGAAAAATATCTGCCAATAATTGACAATCTCAAAAACCCGCCCTTTTAATCGCTATCATCCAAAACAATTTGGTTTCTGACCCCGGATTTATTCGCGGGAAAAATCTAAAATCTAAAATCTAAAATAAGATGACTGCTCAAACTCTCGCTCGGCCAGAACAAAGCGTCCAGCTATCGGGTATCAGTTGGCAAACCTACGAAAATTTGCTTGCCGAAATCGGCGATCGGCAAATTCGACTGACATATAATCGCGGCAATCTTGAAATTATGGTACCTTCTCCAGAACACGAACGCTTCAAAGAAGTATTGGGTCGATTTGTGGAAACCTTAGCTGAAGAATTAGATGTGAAAATTGAACCTCTTGGTTCTACCACATTTAAACGTCCTGAACTTAGCGGTAAAGAACCAGATAAATGTTTTTACATTCAGAATCTGAGTGCAGTTAAAGGCAAAAAAAGAATCGACATGACTCAAGATCCGCCGCCGGATTTAGTGGTGGAAATTGATATTACCAGCCGTTCGGAAAATAGCTTGCAGGTTTATGCGGATCTGGGAGTGCCGGAAGTTTGGATTTATAATGGCTCGCGACTCAGAATCAACAGATTAGAGAATGGAGAATACGTGGAGGGCGAACTCAGTTTAGCATTTCCCAGCTTACCGATATTAGAGATTGTCAGATTTTTGGAACAAGCAGAAACAATGGACTATTTGGAATTAGTGAAAGCATTTCGGAATTGGGTAAAAAGCCAAATTCAGCAAAACCAATGAAGGGCGGATAAAATTAAACAAAATTTACAAGTTTAACCAGAAAAAAAAGCTGTGTTGTGATAAAATAAAGATGATAAACTAATTTAAATATCAATTACAGGCTGGTAGTGCCAGCAATTCTACCCGATATGCGCTCGCTAGAGTCTCACAACAAATACCCAGATTGCTTGTGGATGCAATTAGAAGCCATTCCAGTTCCATCGGTTGCACCCCAAACCCAGCAGCTCGACATTCACTTGAGCCTGAATTTTAACGAGCATTGGGAACCACTGCTAGGTGGTCGCGTCAAATTTGGTCTGCAAGGCGGAACGCTCAAACTCCATCTAGAAAACTGCGAAATACCCGTAGCATCACGTCAGTTAGTCGGTTCTTTCAAGCTTTTGCCAATAGGAGAAACCCTGCCCATTCAAAGCAGTACAGAAAATTTAGCAACCGAAAGCCAGCGGGGAGTTCCGGGCGGGGAGAATGCTGAAAAAACTAAGGAAATAGAGAGCATATTTTGTCACGTTTCCACAATCAGCGATGATACAACGCCAGCTTGGATTTTTGCAGTAGAACAGGGCAAATCAGTATTAAAAGGTTTGCTAAAAAGTGCTAAGCTGGGAGAAATTACTGCCAAAGAATTTCGGCTGGCGGCGGCTTTTGAAGTGGCTAAAGAAGATATTTATCTCACAGATGCTGAGGGTTTGTGGCCGCACGAAATCACGCCCAATCAACATTCGGTTTTAGAAAGAATTCTGACTGCATACCTGCAAGCAAATAAACTCAAACCTGCTCTCAGTTGGGCGCTATTATCCTACAATTTGCCTCCGGTTGAACCGCGCGAAGAGGAAATTGTCCCGGAAGCTGAATCGGAATTGCAGGAAATGGTCGATCGCATTATCTCCGCTGAAACCGACAACTTTGTGGAGTTGGCAAAAATCGCGAATCTCAACCCAGCACTAGATTTCGCGGGTAGCAGCTTGCGCGGAACGACTTTAAGTGCAGTGGATTTTAGCAGCGCAAATCTCGATCGGGCAAATTTCCGGGGTGCAACCTTAAACGATGCCGATTTCAGCGACGCCAACCTGCAAAATGCCAAATTCGGTGGTGCAGATTTGAGTGGTGCTTTCTTAGGAAATGCTGATTTAAGCGGTGCAGATTTGCACAAAGCAAGTCTAGCTTTAGCTAACCTCAGCGGTGCCAATTTGAGCGGCGCAAATCTGTTGGAAGTTAACTTAACAAATACTAATTTCAGCGGTGCGAATGTCGAGTCAGCCCGATTCGGGAATAATTCAGGAATCGATGAGGAGATGCAGGTGAATCTACAGCAGCGGGGAGCGATTTTTGAGGAGGTTTAGTCGGTAAGTGCGAGAGCCCTTTTATTCGTCCGCCTCCATTGTGCCACGGGCATCATGCCTGTGCGATGGAATTTAACCTTTAAACTATCGCCTCTTAAAAAAGTTGCTTCTTAATCCTTAACTCTCTAACTAAATTTATAGAGGGCGATGAACCGTAGTTGTTAAGACTGTAAACAGGCATTTCTTGCCAACACTGACGGCAAAACCAGTATACTTGACTGTGGCGAAGGTGACGCAGCATTTGATTCGTGCAGCAAGGACAGCTTGTCATAAAAACCTCTTTTTTATCGATGAAAGTGTATTTTTCTCTTGTTGCCAAGTGCTGTAAGCTGGGTTGAAGCAGCAACTCTATGAATGTAGAGGTAAAGTCTTAAGAATCCTGCGTCTGCCATACCGGGGAGTGTCAATCATTCCATCCCAAAATCTCTGCCACTTTTCCCGGCAGGGTGGTGGCTTCAAATGGTTTGCGAATTACCCCAGCAACACCCATTTCGGCAAATTCAGCTATATCGCTTGACATAACTCTTGCTGTCAGCAGAATCACTGGAATCGATCGAGTTATGGGATCTGATTGGAGACGATCGTACACAGCAAACCCATCCATTCCCGGCATTGATATATCCAGCAAAATAACGTTAGGTCGTTCTGTTTGCAGGATTTGTAAACATTCTTGTCCTGATTCGGCCACCAGGGTATTCCATCCCGCGAGGTCTTCCAGGCACAACTGTATCAGTTCGCGGAGGTGTTCTTGGTCATCAACAATGAGAATTTGTTTCCCTATCATCTTGTTTTTGGGCAGGAGACTGCAATCATAATTAGCTACTTGCAAAGCGTTCATTTTTTTTGTTGAGTATAAATCAATTTTTTGGTTACCAATTGGCTCTCAAATACACATCTTTAAGCAATCGCTCAAAGATGTATATTTGAGAGTTGAATCCAAACTTGGGATGGCGGAACTTTCAATTCTTTAGCAAGCTGAATTGTTAAACCATCCGAGTGTATTTCAGTCCCATAAATTTCAGGATGTACCCGGTGGGGCAATGGGATGAGACTTTGAAATCCACTAGGAAGGAAATAACTCACATCTTGCACCATTCTCAAGAACGGGCTCTCCGGCCCGTTCCACAAAGAGTAGATTTTCTTGTGGAACAGGCCGAAAAGCCTGTTCCTAAAAGGCTAATTGAGAATGGTGCAAGATATAAGAAATAACTTTCTACTCCAGCCGATTCGGTAGGTTGACCTTGGATTAAAACAGTTTCTGGAGTGATTTGGAGATTCAATTTGACAAGATGAATGTCAGAGATGTGAACTTTAACGATAAGTGTCGCATCCTTTTATTGAATTTTTATACCTGTGATCGGTGTTTCCTCTGTATGAGCAATCCAAAGTGTGGATTGCTGACAACCAGTGGGCCAACCGGAAAATGAATCTGCGAGATCCTGATTTACATCATTCAAAGCCTGAAAAGCATTCATCGAGTCTCCTCCTAATGCAAAGAACTGTTAGCTGAATAACAGGAGACTAAATAGCAACGGTAAGGAATTGGTAAAGATTCTGTTATTGTTACAAAAATTTACAAAACAGGTAAAATTTATTCATTCCATCCCAAAATCTCTGCTACTTCTTCCGTCAAGGTGATGGGTTGGATCGGTTTGGCAATTACCCCAGCTACCGCCATTTGGGCAAATTTAGCCCGATCGCTGGGCAAAACTTTTGCTGTCAGCAGAATCACTGGAATCGATCGGGTAATCGGATCGGACTTGAGGATATCGTACACGGCAAACCCATCCATTCCCGGCATTGATATATCCAGCAAAATAGCGTTGGGTTGTTGTATTTGCAGTATTTGTAAACATTCCTCTCCCGATCCTGCCGCCACTGTTTTCCATCCGCCTAAATCTTCTAAGCAGGCTTGCACAAGTTCCCGAAGGTGTTCTTCATCGTCCACAACTAGAATTTGTCTGTTTGTCATGGCATTTTGGATTGGAGATTTTGGATTTGGGATTGATGCTACAGATTAATCTAAGGGTTATTCCATCATGGGTAAGGGTAAGGTAAAGCAAAATGTGCTGCCTTCACCTAAGATACTTTCCGCCCAGATTTTTCCGCCATGCCGCTCAACTATACTGTGACAGATTGCTAAACCTAAACCGGTGCCTCCTTTTTCACGGGAGTCGGAGGCATCAACTTGCTGAAATCGACCAAAAATGAGTTCTAGTTTATCGGCAGGAATGCCTCGTCCGCGATCGCTAACTTGGAACAACACAAAGTCTGTCTGGTTTTCGGCACTCAGATGAATTGTGGAATCGGCAGGTGAGAATTTAATCGCATTACTGAGCAAATTTGTTAAGGTTTGGACGATCGCATCTCCTGTTGCCCAGACTTCTGCATCCGTGGGGGTAACGATTAAGGAGATCTGCTGTTGAGTAGCGATCGCCTCGATGCTATCTACTGCTTGCTGCATCAAATCGGCAGCTTTGCAAACGGTTTTCTCCACAATTGCCCGCCCGGAGTCTAGGCGCTCCAAATCTAAAATATCATTAACCAGGTTTACTAATCGATTGGTATCGAGGAGGGCAATTTCAATCATACGTCTAGATTTTTCGGGCTTTTTATCATAAACCCCACTTTTTATTAGTCCCAATGACATTTGAATTCCTGTCAAAGGAGTGCGAAGTTCATGGCTGACAATGCCAATAAACTCATCTTTAATGTGTTCAAGCTTTTGTCGTTCGGTAATATCTTCCCCAATGCTGATCGTGCCAATGATGTTTCCCTCTGAATCTTGAAGCATGGTATTGTTCCAAGCAATGAACCGTTCTTCACCGGATTTTGTCAAGATAGGATTTTGATAATAGGGACGATAGTTATGGGCTAAAACTTCCGAAAAAACAACTTGAGTCGATTCCTGAATAGAATGGGGTAAGAAGTTTTCAAACCAATTTTTTCCGAAAATTTCTGGGTTAGTATATCCTGTGAGTTTTAAGAAAAAAGGATTAACGTAATTGACATTTCCCCCTAGATCAAGTCCGACAACAATCAACTGCACGTTATCCAAGAGCGATCGCCAGCGTCGTTCGGCTTCTCGGATCGTGGCTTCGGCTTGCTTACGTTCTTGCAGTTCTAGCTGAAGTTGTCGGTAGAGTTTGGATTGCTGAATGGCGATCGACAATTGGCTGGCAATCTGTTCAAGTAATTCTATTTCCCACGATTGCCATTGACGAGGTGCAGTATTTTGGTAGATAGCTAACAAACCCCAGAGAGTTTCTCTCAAAAATATCGGGAAAACTGCATAACTTTTTGCTTGGAATTGTTCCACTAGCTCGATATGACAGGCTTGAATTTCATCTGTGTAAAGATTATTAACGACAAAGTTTTCATGATTGCGGAATCGACCGCCTTGAGTTTCTTGCAGATAGGTATCTGCACAATTTTTTTGAAGATCGCTTCCTATCAGTTGTACCCAATCCTCACCAACTGACTCCACAACAAAATCACCACTCCAATCAGGATTAAAGCGGTAAATGGCAGTGCGATCGGTTTGTAATGTCTGCCTGATTTCAGTAACAGCAGTATTTAGAACGGCATTCAGATCCAAAGATTGGCGAATCCCTTGAGTAATCCTCCATAGCAAATGTTCCTTTCGGGATTTCTGTAGTAAGGCTGCTTCCGCCTCTTGTCGAACTTCTTCGAGGTGCTTCGCTACTGTGATATCTTGATGAACGGCCACCAGAACATCGCCATAGTCGGAATTATTGAATACAGAGCAAGTGGCACTACACCAAAATGGAGTTCCATCTTTCTTGACATTCTGAACTTCATAGCTAAATTCACCCCTTTGTAAAACGGCAGACCGAATGGCTTGATTTACATCTTCAGGACTAACCGATTCATTGCCATAGTTGAGAATCGAAACGTGCTGACCGTTGAGTTCGCCAAAGTCATAGCCAAACATCTGCTCAAATTTAGGATTGGCATAGACAATTACTGCATTCTCGGTTCTTACTAAGCAAATGCCTTCCGCCATGTTGCGGGTAATGACAGCCTGAAGCTCCAGCATTTGTTCGGCTTGTTTAAGTTTAGTCAGATCGCGCAGAATAACGATTATCCCTACAATATTTTCGCCTGCATCACGTAAAGGTGTATAAGTAACGCTCAAAAATTGCCTGACTAAATTGGGAGAATCAAACCAGTTTTCATACTGAATTGTTTCGCCCTCCAAACATTTGTCTAACCGAGGTTTGATCATGTTATCGAACACGTCTGCCTCCAGGATATTTCTAACAGAATTTCCGATAACTTCGCTTTCCGATTTGTTGCACCAGGTCAAATAAGCTTGATTGACTATTTGATAAATATAGTTGCGATCCATCAACACAATCCCATCTGTTGTATTGAAGACGATGCGTTCATATTGGCGGAATGCTTCTTCAGTACGTTTGCGATCGGTGATATCAAATACGCTAGAACGACTCATCATGAAGTTACCTGCTTCATCATAAATTGCTGTAGCATTTAAGTTTATCCAAATGGGTTTTCCGCTTTTATTCACCAACTGAAACTCTACATTCTCGATCCAGCCTTTTTTTTTAAATACGGGAAACTTTTGATGAAAAATATTTTTACTTTCAAGTGTCATTAAATCGACATATTTATTTTTGTATACAATTTCCTCGCGGGTATAGCCTAACCACTTCAGTTCCGTATCATTAATCATAATTATTGTTCCTGCAGCATCTAGGGAATGATAGCCACAGGGAGCATTATTATAGAGGTCTTCAACTTGATTGATATATTGTTGCCAGCTATCCTTGACTTCAGTGAGTTCTGCAGTCCGTTCTATGACTCGTTGTTCGAGTTCAGTATGGAGTTGTTGTAGGGCAATTTCTGCTTGTTGGCGCTCTCTCACTTCCGTTTGTATTTGCTCAAATAAATCAGCTTGCTGAATGGCAATTCCAGCTTGAGTTGCTAGCTGTCGCATGAGTTCAATTTCTGATGGTTGCCATTCGCGAGGTTTGGCACACTGATGGGCAATCAATAATCCCCAAAGTTCTTCTCCCTCAAGGATAGGAATAACCAGGTTAGCTCTAACTTGAAAATATGCCAGGAAGTCCGGGTGACAAGTATCAATTTCGGCAGTATAAATATCTGATTTAGAGGTAAATAAGCCTTGTTTGAAAGGTTCAATATAGCTTTCAACCAAGCAAGGATTGTGTATCTGAGTGGATAAGATTGGTGTCCATTCTGAACCAACTGACTCTACCACCACTTTTGGGCTCCTGTCGGGAGCAAATTGGAAGATAATTACGCGATCGCATTGCAGAATGTTTCTGAGCTCCGTTACCGTAGTGTTGAGAATATCTTCTAGTTTGAGGGATTCGGAGAGAGAAAGTGCTGTTTTAGCAAGGATTTGCTGTGGCTGTTCTTGCCATTTCCCATAATTTTCATCAGTATGTTCTATCATTGATCTACTTAATTAATTACATTTTTTAGATTGAGGCAGAAACCGGGTTTTTAGCCCTCGTGCGTAAGTTCTATTTAAGTATTTGAGGACTTACGCAATCATCCCAGGTATGGGGGCAACCGGGCGTGGGGAGAGCCCCTACAAAACACTATATATTCAGGCTATGCGTAAGTCCTATATTTCTCGGCTTAAGTAAAGGACGAGCGCGCCTGATTCGGCTGAGTACCCGCGTGACTAATTCAGGCTCTAGTACCGGCTTGGTAATAAAATCATCGGCTCCCGCTGCAAAGGCTTGTTGCAGAGATTCTGGCTCGGTATGGGCTGTCACCACCAAAATCGGTAAATTTTCCCATTGGATATCTTGTCGGACGACTTGACACAATTCTAAGCCGCTGACGATCGGCATTTCTAGATCCAGCACTATTAAATCGGGTTCTGTGCTAATTAACACATCCCAAAATTGCTGTGGTTCTTTGAGGGTTGTCACCTCAATTCCCCAAGGAGTCAGTAACGCTGATAATGTAACCAGGATCACAGGGTCATCATCTACGATTAAGACTTTGGCTTCAGAAGTTTTGGGACTGGGTAAAACACGGGAAATTGCTCGAAAAATTTGCTCGGTGGTTGCAGGTTTGTGGAGAAATTGCTTAGCACCTAAGCGCGATACAGCCAAGCGATCGGCAAGACTATCTCGTCCGGTAAAGACAATTATAGGCAGGTTAGGCGAGCGCTCGGTCAGTTCTGGCAGTAGCGTCAATCCATCTTCCTCTGTCTCTGCAAAACTTAAATCTAGTAACATCACATCGGGCATTGACAGAGCAAGATGCGATCGGGCCGCAGTAATATTCGGCGCAATTTTCATCCGAAATCCCCAAGCTTCGGATTCTACTTTCAATCGCTCCGTTAATGCAGGATCATCATCAACTACCAAAACCCGATAGTTAAAAATTGAAATATTAGAAACTGGTACAGCCGTTGATGTAATCGGTGTTTTGGCAAATTCCTGCTGTAATCCTGTCACCAATTCCGAGAATCGAGTAATTTCCTCAGCAGTCAAAGAGCGATCGTTTATGAGCAAATGCTCTGCAGAGCGTGCCAATTTCGAGCCTTCGGGATAACCAAAATATCCCAGAGAGCCTGCCAATTTATGAGCTTCATGTTTTGCCACTTGCTGTAATTCTGTTTCTAAATTTCCTGCTAATAGAGCAGTTTTTGCCTGATCCAATACAGCAATTTGTTGGTTGAAGCCTCCCCGAAACCGCTCTAACACTTTGTCGCTCTCAGACTTATCTATCCCGCGAGATTGATTTTTTTCGGTACTCTTTGTGACCAACTTGTTGAAGTTACAGGGCCCAGATTGGGGGTACGGTTTCAGTCGATAGCCCATGCCATAAACTGTTTCAATGATTTCTTCAGTTAAGCCGCCTGCCTTCAGTTTCTTTCTGACATCCTTAATATGAGTGATAATGGCCCGATCGGTTGGTGCGTCATCAAATCCCCACAGACGATCCAAAATAGCATTGCGACTAAAGATGCGATCGGGATTTCGCAGCAATAATTCCAGCAGATTATATTCAGTCGGTGTCAATGAAATTATTTGTTCGCAAAATGTCACTCTACCAGACTCTAAATCTAAACAAAGATCTCCCCAAGTCAATGTATTAGCCGCTGAATTCTGAGTAGAACCTCCTGGGGAAAGTGCTTTACTGCGTCGCAATAAAGTTCGTATCCTGGCCAGTAATACTTCCGTAGCAAAAGGCTTGCTGATGTAATCATCGGCTCCCGCATCGAAAAGAGCCACCACCTCCGCATCTGAATCCTTTGCCGTCATTAACAGGATCGGTTTGTGGTAGCCTTGCGATCGCAATTGCCGACATAGACTAATTCCATCTAGTTTAGGAACCTGCACGTCTAACAAAATCAGGTCATACTCAATTGCTGCTGCCAAATCTAGGCCCACTTGTCCATCATTTGCCCGATCGAACCCGTAATGATTTGCTTCCAACACATTTGCCAGTGTTGCACTCAGCCCTCCATCGTCCTCTACGAGCAGAATTTTTATCGGAGACTTCTTCATTTTGGCTGTGCGGTTCAATTCCCATGCGATCGACGCGCTTTAATGTCAGGCCGAAGCGTGGCTTTTCACTAAATAACTGCTACTTATTACTACTCCTTTTATCTTACCATTTTTGCAGTCCCATCACCTAAAAATTGCTGTCACTTCCGCAGTTTATACCAATTTAATGTGAAGTTGCACATATCTCGATCCCCCTAAATCCCCCTGATTGTTGGGGAGTAGGGGTTGACTTTGAGAAGAATCTTGTCCACCCCCTACTCCCCCTTTGTAGGGGCGGGCACGGGGGCACCGCCCCTACAAAGGGGGGATCGAGATATGTGCAGCCTCATACAAAATTGGTATTAGATAAAACCGATCGCCCCTTCCTTCATCTGCGTCCATCCGCGTTTATCCGCCTGCATCTGCGGTTCAAAAAAAGCGTGAAGCGAAGCTATCCCGTAGGGAATCGCCCTCACAAAGAGCGATCGCCCTCCCAAACAAATTATCTTTCATCCTCCGACTTTACAGCAGGAGGACGCCCAGAAATCACAATAAATCCCACAGACTCAAGAGTCATGTGCGGGCGGCGAATACCAGCTAAAACCGCTTGACTCAACAAACTTTCCGTATTGATTTCATCAGCTAAAACCGATTCTAAAAGTTGTTCGGACTTAGAAAGTCGATTCAAGCGCAATTGCAATTGATTCACCCGGTTTTCGAGTTGGATTGCAGCAGTGACAGCAAAACTATTGCACATTTCCACAAAAGCCGATCGCCCGCGCAGCAACTCCTCAGATACCACCCGTCCCTTTTGACAAAAATCATCCCATTCTAGCGGATCGACAAAACTGTCAATCAACGACGTGCGATTTTTTGACAAATTATAATCCCGATTCGGCCCGCCTTTTCCCTTATAATCACGCTGCAAAATAGCCAGAATTTCCGCATCTTCCACCAGAGACATCGGCTCGCTGCGAGCATCTACAAACACAGTTTCAAAAATAGGGAGAAACAGAGCATCAGCGCGGCGCTGCAAAGCTTTAAAGTTGTAATTTTCGATGTTTTGTGCTTGCAAAACTTGCTCAGCCGGCTGCACATCAGTCTGGATTGAATAATTAAACTGAAAGCCGAACCACTCCTTCCCAGGCTCCGCATCCCAACTTTCATCATGCCGCCACATGGCAAAAGCTTGACCGCGATCGTCCCAGCGAATATAAGAGCCAAGTGCATCGATCAATCCCTCACCAATGCGGTAAAGAGCGACATCCGCATTCTGATAAGCAATACGGCGATTGTAACTACCATATTGCTGGCAATAAGGAATCAATCTGGTTCTCAAATCGTTCGAGGGAATCAAAGTTTTTTGAGTAGGTTGATAGCGCAGCAACCCCGATACACTCGGATGTTCGATTTGTTTGAAGTGAAGAGCTTGGCACAACCAACCTTCAGTAGCCCGCTGCATTTCTTTATGCTTAGCATCGCAGTTATCGAGAGATTCAAAATACTGAGAGGCGCTGTCATCAAGAGTATCAATTTCATCGAGAACGTACTGTTCGTCAATTTTGATTTTCTCTTGTTCGATTTCAGTTTTAATCGCTTCAATTTCGCTGGATAAGCCCTTGCCTCCCTCAGCAAACAACTTTTCTTCCAGTTTGAGAATTTTTTCCTCAGCATAAAACTGAAGGCTGGCAATAGATTTGTTGAAGATATCAAACCCATCTTTTAAAACTTGAAACCAAGCTTCGTGGGGACTCTCCGGCAAATCCGGGCCTGGAAACAAACAAAATTGCACTCCCATTTTGCTGCCAATGCGATCAACTCTGCCGAGTCTTTGTTCTAACTGATGGGGAAACCACGGCAAATCGAAGTGAACTAACCAATCTGTCAATTGCAGATTTACCCCTGCTTCAGCCGATCGATCGCACACTAAGATAAAACAATGGGGTTCAGTCTTAAACCGCTTGAGACTAGCCTCAACATCATCAGCCGATTTGCTCGTGTCATGGCTGGCGATCGCATTTTTACCAAAGATTTTCGCTAAATTTTCCGCAATCTCTTTACAAGTTGCAGTAAAACTGGTAAAAATTACAATTTTCGGGAAACGCTCGCCCGGAATCGGTCGTTTAATTTGCTGTTGAATTCTCGACAGTAAATCGCGAGGTTTGCTGTGATACTCGCGCGGAACCTTCAAAGCAACTGCGAGAAATCGGAGAATGGCGATTCGTAACAAACTCAGTCGATCGAGCCCTTCCTGGGGCTTTTCCAGGGTATTGAGCAAGGTTTCCAGCATTTCCCTTTCTTCGGGAAACAGCTCCGTTTTGGTCAAAATTGCCGTGTCATTTTGTCCAAATTCGCGATCGAGTTCTGGAGTCGATTTTTTCTGCAAACGAGCTTTGACAACCCGTTCTAAAACATTCAGCCAAGTACCAGAAGCGCGGAAAAACAGCAGAAAAATTCTCTGATATTCGCTCGACTTGGGAGCGACTGTGCGCCATTTATCGAGTACGGTTTGAATTTCCGACCACTGTTCATCATTCAGATCATACTCGGTTTTGGGGACAGCATCTCGATCGAAAATCACATCTTCAACCGCATCCCGGCGGTTGCGAAGGATGCGACGATGCAGGCGGTAGGTATCTCTAACGTGAGTACGAATAGCTTGGACAAGGCGAGCCTGTTCTGCGGTTTCTTTAGTTTTCAAACAACTTTCTAACTCAGTTGCTAATCCGATTAAATAATCATCTTTGGCAAAAATAGTGCGAAGTAGAGCGAGTTTTGTTTGCAAAACTGCAGGCTTAGCATTTTCTCTAAAATCCAGCAAAGCGCGGCCGATTTCTTGACGGTTTTGCACCTGTTCTTTGAAGCTTTCCAGGTCATCAAGACGGTAAGTTGTGGGATCTAGCAAGTGCAGCATCGTTAGAAAATCTTGCTCGTGGCCGAGAACTGGCGTTGCAGATAATAACAATACATTTTTGCTTTTCTGAGCTAGTTTCTGACAAAGTTCAAAGGACTGCTGCTGAGCGCGATCGCTCGAATTTGCCATTGCCGCCACATCATGCGCTTCATCAACAATCAGAAAATCTAGGTTAGCGTTGCGGCTAATTTGATTGATGTCGCTAACAGCCACAAGCTGCACTCGGTCAGCAAAATGAGACAAATAGAATTTATTTTCCAACTCCTGCCGCCACTGTTCGAGCAAATATTTCGGAACCAGAACCACAGCGCGTCCGTTCGGTTCATCTAGCAGGAATTGGCGGAGAATTGTCCCGGCTTCTACTGTTTTTCCGAGTCCTGGTTCGTCTGCCAATAAATAGCGCACGATTGGGTCTTCTAGGACGCGCCGGACGACTTCCACTTGGTGCGGATAGAGGTCTATGTTAGCAGAAATTAAACCCGTCATGCCGCGGCTGACGGCCCGCTGTTCGATCGCAGATTGAACAAATGCCAATCGGCGATCGTGAAAATACGGCGTTTCTTGGCCTTTGACTGCTAAAATGTCGATCGGATCGGCGATCGGAATATTGCAGCGAACGTAAAGTTCGCTTTCAACAGCTTGCAAACTTTGGCTGTCGGGCAAGTCAATTTCGTACTCTAATTTATCTTCATCCCAGTCATAAACTCGCCCAATTATCCATCTTTCCTGAGTGGTACTCCAGAGGTAGCAGCGGGTTTGGCGCTGAAGTCTGGCTTCTTGCAGCAAACCCAAGGGTACAGTTTTGCGGAGGCGGTTTTTTACTGAGCAAAAATATTCAACTACCGCCTCAGTACGCGATATCTCGACAACTTTTCCGACTCCCAAATCGTTTCTGGGCGATCGAACTAACGAACCAACATCAATCATAATTACAACCTGACAATACTTACTAGATTACAATCAATCCTTTCCAGTTAAAATTTTTAGCAAAATGCGATTTTTGCCTGCGTCATTTTTCTAGTCAAATGACAGTCAATCTTGTATTCTCAAAAAAATAAGTTTAGCATGGTAACTAACATTTTGCACCATTCTCAAGAACGGGATCTCCGGCCCGTTCCACAAAAGATAAATTTTCTTAAAGATAAATTTTCTTGTGGAACAGGCCGAAAAGCCTGTTCCTAAAAGGCTAATTGAGAATGGTTCAACATATAAGTTAAAACTAACATTTTGCACCATTCTCAAGAACGGGATCTCCGGCCCGTTCCACAAAAGATAAATTTTCTTGTGGAACAGGCAGAAAAGCCTGTTCCTAAAAGGCTAATTGAGAATGGTGCAACCTATGAGTTAAAACTAAAATTTTACACCATTCTCAAGAACGGGATCTCCGGCCCGTTCCACAAAAGATAAATTTTCTTGTGGAACAGGCCGAAAAGCCTGTTCCTAAAAGGCTAATTGAGAATGGTGCAACCTATGAGTTAAAACTAACATTTTGCACCATTCTCAAGAACGGGCTCTTCGGCCCGTTCCACAAAAGATAAATTTTCTTGTGGAACAGGCCGAAAAGCCTGTTCCTAAAAGGCTACCATTTTCTGTCCCAAGAAAACGTAGTGAAACAATCTCAAACCCTTGATTCAACGCCATTGAGTGCGTAAGTCCTGAATAACTAATTACGAGGAAGGAAAAATAACGCCTAGATTACCGGATTCCCATTTCGGATATTTCTGCATCACACTACTATAAATTTCCGAGTCTGTGAACCCTGCTAACCAAGCTTGTAGGGGAGGCCAAGGCTGTTGGTTGAACCAAGTTTGATCTGTATGAGCGAATTGACGAACAAAAGGTGCGATCGCCATATCAGCCAATGCTACATTGTTACCAAACAAATATTTAGTGGCGCTTAACTGTGCATTGAGTTTTTCCAGGAATAAAGAACCTTCATACCGATGTACTTGGGCATCAACATCGGGATAACGATCCGGGTACTTATAACGGTCAAGATGATATTTAAATCTATCATCAAATAGAGCGATTAGTTCCAGCATTTCTGTAACAGAACCTTGCTGTGGCATCAACCATTTTTCAGGATCATGTTGTCTCAATGCCCACAACATGATATCGATACTTTGATCGAGTACACGCCCGTCAACATCAATCAATATTGGTACTGTACCTTTGGGAGATACCTCCAACATCTCTTGTGGTTTGTCTCGCAAAACAACTTCCCGTAACTCACACACCCGATTGCTAACCATCAAGGCCAAGCGCGCGCGCATAGCATAGGGACAGCGGCGAAAAGAATACAAAATCGGGTATGTTGCTGACATATTATATCAATTCCGGTTGCACCGGAATTATTGTTGACTGTTGACTGTTGACGGTTGACGGTTGACGGTTGACGGTTGACGGTTGACTGTTGACGGTTGACTGTTGAGTGTTGACTGTTGGTCAAAGAAATGAAAATTGCGCGAATTATTTGTTGACCGCAGGATTAGACTTTACGCCCGACGATGAAGCGCGGATTTGATATCATTCCAGCCTGCGCCGGAATTGATATAATTAGTCGATCGCACGATCGGGTTTTTCGGGTCAGAAACCCGGTTTCTTTCGATATTTCTCGTCGCCAAACAAGATTTTTCCTAGAAACCGGGTTTCTTTGAACTTAGTGAATAATAATATTAGTCGATCGCACCATCTACTTTTTCCTTCCCATCGTAGCGCGCGCCTATATGTACTTGGTTGCGACGCTTAGCAAGCTCAATCTGACGTTGACGTTCAGATAAAGCTTGTTTTTTGGTTTCAGTTTTTGAGTCATGACAATGAGGACAACTCACACCAAGTACAAATAATTCAGAAGCCTTATCTTCCTGACTAATCGGGTGACGACAACCGCGACAAAGTTCATAGTTACCCGGCTTTAAGTCCTGACCAACAGAAACCCGTTCATCAAACACAAAACATTCACCTTCCCAACGACTTTCGGCTTCCGGCACCGTTTCCAAATATTTTAAAATTCCCCCTTCGAGATGATAGACTTCCTCAAAACCTTGAGTACGCAAAAAAGCAGTAGATTTCTCGCAGCGAATACCACCGGTGCAAAACATTGCCACCTTGGGTTTATTGCGTAAAGCAGTTTCCCGCAGCACCCATTCAGGTAACTCAGAAAAGCTTTTTGTTTTTGGATTAATAGCGCCTTCAAAAGTACCCAGAGATACCTCGAAGTCGTTACGCACATCAACCACGACAACATCGGGATCGTCAAGCAGCTTATTCCACTCCTCCGGCTTAACATATTTGCCAGCCATGAGGCGGGGATTAATGTCTGGTACTCCCATCGTGACTATTTCGCGCTTCAAGCGTATTTTCAGGCGGTAAAAAGGTGCTTTTTCCGAGAAAGATTCCTTGTGCACGAGATCCGCAAAACGCGGGTCACTACGCAAGAATGCCAGCACTGCGTGTACGCCCTCGGACGAGCCAGCAATCGTGCCATTAATGCCTTCTTGGGCCAGCAAGATAGTGCCTTTGACGTTGTTGTTGTTGCAACAATCGAGTAGCGGTGCTTTCAGCTCAGCAAAATCCGGTAGTTCAACGAACTTATATAAAGCAGCGGTTAAGAAATAAGCCATAGATTGAAGGGATAGCACTAATTAATTTTCATACTTCTATGAAAATTCAGTTAAAGCGGACGGTGGGACTCGAACCCACGACGTTCAGCATGGGAAGCTGACATTCTACCACTGAATTACGCCCGCGCTTAGTGTTTTTTACTTGCTTTCACCTTCTTTCACTTTGGAGGCCGATCAGTAAAAAACGACTAGAAAAACATTGTACAACTATTTTCGGATTTTGAGTATAGCATTTTGACAATCAATTTTGGGCGACAGCCGATCGCCCCTCCACCGCACAAAAAAAGTCCTGCACCAAAGGCAGGACTTAATGTTTGACAAGAAGCGGTTTCAACCGCCGATCGATCGAGGGGAATCGAACTTTGCCGTTAGACGAAGCGCAAAGAGGTGCTGTCAATAGCCAGGAAAGAAACTGATTGGACGATCGCAATCAATTCATCCGAGCCCGAAGTCTTCTTGAAAATAGCGGTTCCAGCAGGCAATCCTTCGGGTGAAGCACCTAACACGTAAGTGCTAGGAGCACCTTGAAGTTGGAGGATATCTTCACTCGGGTTGAAACCGACAATCAAAGCGTAGTCGCCTGCGCCAGTGCCGGTATCGTTGCCATCGTTGTAATAGAACTTGGTGGCATCTCCCAGCAAGAAAGTATCATTGCCTTCAGCACCAATCAGCGTATCGATTTCGCCTCGCCCTGGGTTAGCAGCAGTGCCGTCAACGCCACTCAGAATGTCGTTGCCTTCTTTGCCGTAGAGGAAATCGTTGCCAGTACCGCCCAGCAAAGCATCATTATCTTTACCGCCGTACAGGGAGTCATTACCAGCGTCGCCGGCTAACGTATTGTTGCCTAGATCGCCGCTGATGGCATCGTTACCGTCGCCGCCATACAAGAAGTCGTCACCTTTTCCTCCTAACTCAATATCGTTACCGCCACCTCCAATCACGGTGTCATTGCCGTCGTTGCCAAATAGGAGATCGTTGCCGTCGTCGCCAAATAAGGCATCGTCTCCTTTGCCTCCGAAGAATGTGTTGTTTTCGCTATTGCCGATTAAGGTGTCGTTGCCTTTGTTGCCGTAGACGGGACTGTTAGCGTCGATCGCAATAATCACGTCATTGCTGTTGCTGCCGATGTTCCCTGACGCTGAGCCTGTCGCTGCGGGCGCGCTTGTGACTGTGAGTGCGATCGGAAGTGCGATCGTCTGAGCCGGCGAGGGAGTGAAAACGGGTGTGGGTGTTGTAGCCGGTGTGGGCGTCGTAACCGGTGTGGGTATCGGTGTGGGTGGCAGCGGTGGGAGTGCAACCGGTGTTGGCGCGGTGGGTGTCGGCGCCGTGGGTGTTGGCGCGGTGGGTGTCGGCGCCGTGGGTGTTGGCGCTGTGGGTGTTGGCACTGTGGGTGTCGGCGCGGTGGGTGAGTCTGGTAAATTAGCAGCCAGAATGTCGCTACCAGAGAGGTTGTTGATGGTTTCGATCAAACCAGCGCCTGCAACCGTCGGCGATGCACCGAAAAAGTCTAGAATCACCAAGTCATCCGCAGCCTTGGCGATTCCGTCTCTGTTGATATCAACTACCAGACTCGTACCTTGCCGCCCTAAGCCCAGAGTTCCCGCTGCCAAGGACAGAGAAATATTGGTTGAGGTACTAAAACCGATTAGCACATTATCGATGCCATCGGTATCCTGAATCTGACTCGACTGGCCGATCAGATAGCGATCGCTACCTGCACCACCTCGCAGCACGTTGGAATTCCCATATTGGGCATCGAGCCTATCATCGCCAGCACCGCCATCTAAGGTGCTATTGGCGCTGCCAAAGGAGGTTGTGAGAGAGTCATTGCCATCGCCACCAAAGAGCAGGCTGTTGCCGCTGCCGGAGAGGTTGTCATTGCCCGCGCCCCCATCCAAAGTTGAAGAAGAACCGGAGCCTTGCAGCGTGTCTTCTCCATCGCCACCGGCCAGACTATCAATACCGCCGAAACCTCCATTCAGAAAGTCATTGCCTGCACCGCCATCTTGGGTGTCATTGCCACCAAGGCCAAGGAGGCTGTCATTACCCGCACCCCCACTGAGGCTGTTGTTTCCTGCATCGCCAACGAGGGTGTCATTGCCTTCTAAGCCAACGAGGGTGTCATTGCCTTCTAAGCCTGAGATGTTGTCATCACCGGCAGTGCCTGTGAGGTTATCATCGCCGGGAGTACCTGTGGTTACATTGAGTCCTGGTGCCGCCGTAGCCTCAGTGAGATTAGCAGCCAGAATGTCGCTACCAGAAAGGTTGTTGATGGTTTCGATCAAACCAGCGCCTGCAACCGTCGGCGATGCACCGAAAAAGTCTAGAATCACCAAGTCATCCGCAGCCTTGGCGATTCCGTCTCTGTTGATATCAACTACCAGACTCGTACCTTGCCGCCCTAAGCCCAGAGTTCCCGCTGCCAAGGACAGAGAAATATTGGTTGAGGTACTAAAACCGATTAGCACATTATCGATGCCATCGGTATCCTGAATCTGACTCGACTGGCCGATCAGATAGCGATCGCTACCTGCACCACCTCGCAGCACGTTGGAATTCCCATATTGGGCATCGAGCCTATCATCGCCAGCACCGCCATCTAAGGTGCTATTGGCGCTGCCAAAGGAGGTTGTGAGAGAGTCATTGCCATCGCCACCAAAGAGCAGGCTGTTGCCGCTGCCGGAGAGGTTGTCATTGCCAGCACCGCCATCTAAGGTGTTATTGGAGCCAGAACCACTCAGAGAGTCATTGCCCTCTGCCCCAAAAAGGCTGTCGTTGCCTAACCCGCCATTGAGAGTGTCATCTAAGGATGTACCCAGAAATATTGCCATGTTTTTTTCTTGCTTAGTGTAAACAGGCGAACGCTAATTTTACTTAGCTACTACGCCCTACTTATCTATCAGTGCTTTTTCCCAAAAATTATGCGGATTTTCCAAAATTTTTTTTAGGCAAAATTTGTTTTATTTGGGACAAAAGATGCTATTTATGATAGCATTTTATTACAAAAATCACAATATTATTTTGGTCAGCGTATATACGCAAGTATATATCACTTGAATAGACTAATTAACCACCAGTAAGTTTTTTTAATCATAAGGAAGGTAATAAATGTTATTAAATAGCGGAACCAATTCTCCTGTGATCATTATTACAGGAATGCACCGATCAGGAACTTCTCTGACTGCTGCCTTCCTACAGAAAATAGGCCTTGACTTGGGAAACAATCTCCTGAAAGGCAACTATTGGAATCCCCCAGGTTACTTTGAAGATAGTGATTTTGTAGAATTTCAGCGAACCATTCTGCAAACTTGCTCTCCGTCTGACGAAACAGGTTTTCCCGATTGGGGTTGGACAGAAACCGAACAGCTAGACGCCCAAAAACTTAACATTAATATAGAGCCTGCGAAGCAATTAGTCAAATCTCGAGCCAGCCACTCAGAACTTTGGGGTTGGAAAGATCCGCGCACCAGTTTAATGTTAGATTTCTGGAATCAAATCATCCCGAATGCTCGCTATCTATTTGTCTACCGCTATCCTTGGGATGTCACTGATTCAATCTTGCGGTTGAACATCCCATTTTTCTCACAAAACCCCGAATATTGCTTAAAGATATGGAAATTTTATAATCGCCACATCTTAGAATTCTATAAAAGGCATTACAATCAATGCCTACTCGTAAATTTGAATAGCTTGCTAACATCTCCCGGCAAAGTGTTAGAGTTATTAAAATTCAAGCTCAATCTGCCTCTGAAATCTCCCTACAACCAAGAACCAGATATCAAAAATACTTTTATGTCAGTTTATAACCCTCAACTTCTGAGCAGCTTGCACCTCAACCATCCCCTAATTCAAGTTCTCAATCTAACATCGGGCGGATGTTTTCAAATCCTAAATCAGCTAGATTTAGTAGCCGACTTGCCGAGTCCATTTTCCAGCTTATCCTTGCCGCGAAATGGCGGAACCCTAGAGCGTTTATCCCTCCGACTGCATCAGGAAACTATCAAAGTTCAGCTCAACCCAGAGTCGCCTCAATTTCTCACTTGGCTGTCCGGTTGTATCGATCGCTATCATAGCACATCCCATGAATCTGCCTTAACAGATTTGCGTCAAGCCCGCCATAAACTAGCAGCATTTTGGCTGTCAGCCCCACCAGATAAACTGCAAAACAGCTATTCTAGCCTTGCGGGAAAAGCCCAGAAAATGCTATTAGCTAGTGGCATGATAGACGAACCTCTGACTGATGTCGAACAGCGGGAAGTTGAGGAGTTATCTCAATATGTTGCTAAAGGATTTGAAGCCCCAGAAGCTATCCAATATTTGCTAGCAGCGATGCTGTATCGGCGGGCTGATCAGTTGCCGTTGCAGTATGGCAGAACTGCGGTTCCCCAGTGGTTTTTTAACGATTTGCTGGAGTTTATGCTTTACTTCCCCAGTTATTTTCAAGAAGTGGGAGAAGTCGAGAAGTATTGCAGCTATATGCAGCAATTAGTAGATTTAGTTCACAGTCGCGTTTTCAGCAATCCTGACTCCAAAATTTGGCAAAATGTTGCTTTAATATTTGCAGATACCGTTAACTTTGTCCCTCTCTATTTTAGCACAAATAACTTGAAAAATGTCTATACCAAGCGATCGGATATTCTAGAATTCATCCTAAAAACTAGGGGACATCAGATTGACTTCAGCTTTGACAAACGCCCCACTAACAGAGGCAAAATTCGCCTCGGCATTCTCAAAGCAAGTTTCGCGCCAATTTCAGAAACTTTTACGACTATCCCAGCTTTTGAGCATTTAGACAGAGAGAAATTTGAGATTATTTTATATGTCCTCAACGCGAGCGATCGCCCTTTGGATATATACTGTCAAAGTCGGGCAGACAAACTGGTGAAGTTGCCGCAGGAACTTAGCACTCAAGTCGAGATAATTCGCGCCGATGACCTGGATATTTTGTTTGTAGGGTCGATCGTCACCAATGCCGCTCAAAACATCATTTTACTAGCTTTGCACCGACTAGCGCGGTTACAGACCACCTATTTTGCATCTCCCGTCACTACAGGCATCCGCAATATCGATTACTACATTTCCGGCACTTTGACGGAACCTTTGCAAGCAGCGCAAGCACAATATCGCGAACGGTTAGTAATGTTAGATGGGACAGGATTTTGCTTTAATTATAGCATCCAAAAAGCCGAAGCAAGTATTAAATTTGAGAGACAAAACTTGGGAATTTCCGAGACAGCAGTTGTATTTATCTCCGGCGCTAATACATTCAAGATTATTCCCGAACTCAGGGAAACTTGGGCAAAGATTATCGCAGCGGTGCCCAATTCTGTCCTAGTTTTATATCCCTTCGGCAATACCTGGTCGGGTGATTACGTCAAACAGCCGTTTATTAATAAAATGTCTGCTATCTTTGATAAATATGGTATCGATCGCACTCGTTTAATTTTATTAAATACCCTGGCGAATCGCGAAGATGTGAAAGCAGTGTTACAACTGGCTGATGTCTATCTCGACTCCTATCCCTACGCGGGTGCAAATTCGACGGTTGATCCGTTAGAAGTTGGATTGCCTACTGTGGTGAGAGAGGGCAATAATTTGCGTTCCCGACAAGGGGCGGCCATCCTGCGAGACATCCAGTTGTTTGATTTAATTGCTGACAGCGAACAGTCTTATATTAACTTGAGTGTCGCACTCGGAATTAATGCCCAATTACGAAAGCAAAAGCGCGATGAAATCCAATACAAAATGCAGCAGCAACCGAGGTTTCTGGATAGTCGCGCTTATTCGGCAGCTTTGGGTTCGGTATTTGAAAAAATGCTAATAGTGAATCGGCTTTAGAACTCAGCCCTTTTTTGAAAAAAACAAATAAAGTCCGCTTCCCTACCCTACCCTTCGGGTCTTTTGAAAGTAATCCTATTAAAATAGGATCGAAATGTTTTTTTTGGGGTCAGACTTCATAGTCCGATCGCAGAATCTGCAAAATTAACTGATTCTCCACTCTTAACAGTACAATTTAGTATAATTTTTAACGATTTCCCGTTTAAATCTTGTCCCCCGCTAGGAAAGGGGGAACTCCAAAATAAGGATTTTAAAATCGCTTGAGCGCACAGACAGAGATTGCGTAGAGATTATATCGGCAGGTAGATGACTCATTATTCATTCGGATATGTATATATATATAAATATATAAATGCAAAATAACTATAATACGCCGCCAGGAAGCTATCTGGTAAAAAAAATGAGTCAGAATAAGTATTCCAAGAAATCTCAACCTAAAGCTGGCATCAAAGCTGATAGAAAGCAGCAAAATAATCAAAACGACTTATTTCCTGTAGTCGGAATAGGAGCATCTGCAGGTGGATTGGAAGCATTTATGCAATTACTGAGCCATTTGCCGATCGATACCGGCATGGCGTTTGTAATCATTCAGCATATGTTGGCGCATCAGGAAAGTGTGTTGAGTGTGATTCTGGCTCGATCGACCCTGATGCCCGTGCATGAGGTGACAGATGGGATGCTCATAGCACCGAATCAAGTCTACGTTATCCCCCCGAATGTCAGCATAACCATCGATCGATCAGTGCTGAAGCTAACGCCTCGCGGCAGAGGACGCGGGGTATTTATGTCCGTCGATATTTTTCTGTTGTCCCTCGCCGAAGAACGGGGGAACAAAGCCATCGGCGTCATTTTGTCCGGGGGCGACGGCGATGGTGCCCAAGGGTTAATAGCGATTAAGGCCGCGGGCGGTATTACTTTTGCCCAATGTCAAGAATCGGCACAAGTTAGCAGTATGCCGAATACTGCGGCGGCTACGGGTCAGGTAGACTTTATCTTGACACCGGCAAAAATTGCCCAGCAAATAGCAGAGATCAGCGGTCATCCCTACATGAGCGATCGGCTTTTAACAGAATTGACCAGCAGCGAAGATGCGATCGAAAGTGAAGGTGCGATCGAAAGTAAAGATGCGATCGAAAGTAAAGATGCGATCGACAGTGCAGATCCGCTCGCCATTATCTACAGTTTGCTGCGGGCGGCTACAGGAGTTGACTTTACTCACTACAAGCAAACCACCTTGAAGCGGCGGATACATCGGCGGATGTTACTCTACAAGCTCGAACGCATTGAAAATTATGCCGAATATCTCCAAAACACCCCAACAGAAGTAACGGCGCTGTATCACGATCTCTTAATTCATGTCACCAGCTTTTTCCGCGATCCCGAAACCTTTGATGCCTTAAACAGCAATGTTTTTCCCGCAATTGTCAAAGATAAATCGCCGAAAACACCGATCCGAATTTGGATTGCCGGCTGTTCCACGGGTGAAGAAGCTTACTCGATCGCCATTTGCTTGCTAGAGTTTTTAGCAGCTCGATCTACTAACCGGCCAATTCAGATTTATGCCACAGACATCAGCGAAAGTGCGATCGCGATCGCCCGCACTGGCTTTTATACCCACGCCCAAGTCGCCAATATTTCAGCCGAACGCCTCCATCGGTTCTTTGTCGAAGTCGAGGGCGGATACCAAATCGCTAAGCCCGTGCGGGAACTCTGCGTCTTTGCTAGACAAAACCTGATCGCCGATCCGCCATTTTCCCAGATGGATTTGATTACCTGTCGGAACGTGCTGATCTATCTGGGCCCCCAGTTGCAGAAAAAACTGCTGCCAATGTTCCACTATGGGCTTCGGCCCGCGGGCTTTTTGCTGTTAGGCACTTCGGAAACGGTGGGTGAGTTTTCAGAATTCTTTGCGGTATTCGACAAACAGAATAAAATTTATACTAAAAAACAGTTGTCGCATTGGCTCAGCATAGATTTAAATGCTAGCAACTATCCTCTGATACCCCCCAACCCTCCACCCCAGCAGACGGAAAGATTGGACGAAATCGAAATGGAAAAAGAGGCCGATCGCATTGTTTTGAATTACTATGCCCCTGTCGGGGTCGTGATTAACACAGCCAGCGAGATTCTGCAATTTCGAGGACAGACGAATGCCTACCTAGAACCGGCTCCCGGTAAAGCGAGCTTTAGCCTGCTGAGAATGGTAAAACAAGGATTGCGCGGGGAACTGCGAACTGCAATTCAAGAAGCCTCACAGCAGAAGCAGCCGATCGCACGGGCAGGCTTGCAAGTGAAAGAGGGCCAGATCATCCGCCAGGTCAGAATTAATGTGATTCCATTCCAAGCCGGCGCTGTGGCAAAAAACTATTTTTTAGTGTTGTTTCAAGACGAGTGCCCGATATCTGCAATGCCTGCTGCTGCTGCTGACTATGCGAGAGTCTATTCCGATCCTTCACAGGGTGAAAGTCTGGAGATTGCAAGGCTGCTACAGGAACTGAAAACCACAAAAGAACATCTTGGAGCGCTCGTCCAAGAACATCAAGCCGCTAATCAAGATTTGAGAGCCGCCAACGAAGAGATTTTGTCAAGCAACGAAGAGTTGCAAAGCATGAATGAGGAACTCGAAACGGCGAAAGAAGAGATTCAGGCAACCAATGAAGAACTCAATACGATTAATGACGAATTGCAGCGGCGCAATCTTGAATCTACTCTAGTGAGCAACGATTTAGAGAATCTGCTGGCCAGCATCAATATTCCGATCCTGATGCTGGGAAGCGACCTGGGAATCCGCCGATTTACTCCCGCAATCGAAGGTATCTTCAGCTTGATTTCTACCGATGTCGGGCGGTCTTTGAGCGACATTACTCACAAGTTGATGGTACCGGACTTACAGCAACTGATTTTAGAGGTGATCCGCACGCTCAATTTGAAAGTTCAGGAGGTTCAAGATCGAGACGGTCGTTGGTACGATCTGCACATTCGAGCCTACCGGACGCTCGACCACAAGATTGATGGGGCTGTGCTGATGTTGGTGGATATCAACGAGCTAAAAGTGAGCGCCCAGCATTTGATGGAAGCGAAAAATTACGCCGAAACGATCGTGGATACCGTGGTGCAACCGTTGCTAGTGTTAGATCTCAACCTGCGGGCGCTCACTGCCAATCGTTCTTTCTACGAGACGTTTCAGGTGATTCCGAGCGAAACTGAGCACCGCTCATTGTTCGATCTGGGTAATGGACAGTGGAATATTCCCAAGTTGCGATCGCTCCTAAAAGAAATTCTGGCAGGAAATGCCGGGTTTAAAGATTTTGAGGTCGAGCATGACTTTGAGCAGATCGGGCATAAAATAATGCTGCTCAATGGCCGCAAAATGCCTCCGACTGGCGATACACAGATGATTCTGCTGGCGATCGAGGATATCACGGAGCAAAAACAGTTGGAGACAGAACGCAGCCTTCGGATTCAAGAACAATCGGCTCGTGCGGCTGCTGAGGAGGCCAACCGCATCAAAGATGAGTTTCTGTCCGTCCTCTCTCACGAACTGCGGACGCCGCTCAATGCGATGATTGGCTGGGCACAGTTGCTGCGCGTGAAAAAATTTGACGAGGCTAAAACCCAGGAGGCCCTAAAAACGATCGAGCGCGCCGCCAAAGCACAAAACCAGCTCATTGATGACATCTTAGACGTTTCGCGGATTACCACAGGCAAATTTCGGCTCAATGCTTCTGACATAGAGATCAATCCACTGGTTGAAAATGCGATCGCGGTAATTCGTTTCGCCGCAGAAGCCAAAAATATTCTAATTGAATCCAGGCTAAGTCCTTTAAAACCAAAGATTTTGGCCGATCCAAGTCGCTTACAACAAGTGGTGTGGAATCTACTTTCAAACGCGATTAAATTCACCCCAGCCGGAGGAAGAATTGACATCGCATTAGACTACATAGATGGCATGGCTCAAATCGAAATTAGCGATACTGGTAAAGGCATTCAGCCTGATTTTCTCCCCTATGTGTTCGATCGCTTCCGTCAGGCGGATAGTAGCTTCTCTCGCAGAGACTCAGGATTAGGGCTAGGACTCTCGATCGTCCGTCATTTAGTAGAACTCCACGGCGGTACAGTTAGTGCAACAAGTGCGGGTGAGGGACAAGGCGCAACCTTTACCGTGAGGTTGCCGCTACGAACAGATATCTCATGATTGTTGACTGTTGACTGTTGATTGTTGACTGTTGACTGTTGACTGTTGACTGTTGACTGTTGATTGTTGACTGTTGACTGTTGACTGTTGACTGTTGATTGTTGACTGTTGATTGTTGACTGTTGACTGTTGATTGTGAGTCAAAAAACTGAAAATTGCGCTATATTTGTTGGCAGTTTGATTCGACTTTATCAGGACGATAAGCGCGGATTTGATATCATTCCGGCGCCACCGGAATTAATATTATTTCTAATCTTAAGCTGTTGTGCATTTAAATTGAATGTAAAAAAATAATCTAAGTCTTGTGGGGAGTAGGGGTTGGGTGTCTCGCCCGCCCTGAATATGCAATTTAGGCGTTGCTGATTTACGGTATGAAACGTTAAATATGCCCCTCATAGAAACCAGTATCCACAAAGCTTTTGGATTTTAAAGTTATTTTTTTCATACCCTGATTAAGCAACGCCGCAATTTAAATGCGTGACAGCTTATCTCCTGATATGATATCGTTTGCGGTTGCATCACAATAATAAAATCGAGTCAACAATCAACAGTCAACAGTCAACAGTCAACAGTCAACAATCAACAGTCAACAGTCAACCGTCAACAATAATAAGGAGTGCAACCGGAAGCGATATAACTATTTAGCAACCTTAACCTCAGCACCATCCTTAAGAAAACCAGCCCCAGTAACAACCACCCGATCGCCCGCCTTCAAACCCTTTTTAACCACCACCTTAGCAGCAGTCAAATCGCCCACAGCACCCCCAGAAATTTCCCCGATTTCCACCGGTTGAGCCTGCACCTTGTCCTGGCCGACAAGTTTATAAACCATAGAACTGCCGTCAGGTTGGGGTAAAATAGCTTTAGCGGGGACTTTCAAACCTTGAGCCGTTGCCGTCGCAATGGATGCGCGCAAGAACATTCCCGATCGCAAAAACTCGCTTGCCGGCAAATCAATCTTCACCGTAGCTTGCCGATTTTGCGGGTCAACTACCGGCGAAATCTCTCGCACAGTTCCTGACAACTTAATCCGCTTGTCAGAATCCGAAGTAATTTGCACTGCTGTTCCCGGCCGCACTTGCGAAACCTGAGTTTCCGGCACTTTCAATTGCAGTTCCAGCTTGTTTCCCCGAATAATCGAAAAGAGTTTTTGACTTCCCGAAGAAACATCCCCAACTCGACCAATTCTTTCAGCCACAGTGCCACTATCCGGCGCTCGAACAATAGTTTGTTCTAGTTGAGTTTGTAACTGTTTGACTTGTGCATCATTGCTGCGGACACTTGCTGCGTTATTTCCGACATTTGCTCTGGCACTGCTGACACTCGCTCCGGCCGTATTCACTTTAGCACGAGCGCTGGCGAGGGCCGCTCTAGCCGTACTGATATTAGCTTCCGCAGTAGCTACTTTAGCAATAGAAGATTGCACTTCTTCCGCTGCTTTATTCTGTTCTTGCAAAGCTGTATTCAAGTCAGCTTTAGCTTTGTTCAAATCTTGAACAGCAGTCTGCCGTTCCGTCTTTCGTCTTTCCAAATCTTGCTGACTAATTACTCCCTGAGCAGCCAAATCTTGGGTGCGATTTACTTCTCTTTGAGCTTGATCTAATTTAGCCTGAGCGGAGGCAATGCCGGCTTTAGCTTGAGTGACACCGGCTTTAGCTTGTTCCACACCGGCTCTTGCCTGCCCGACGCCTGTTTTGGCTTGCGCTGCGTCAGCGATGGCTTTTTCAACGCCGGCTTGGGCTTGAGCCACGCCGGCTTGGGCTTCTTGTTGGGCTGACTGAGCTTGCTGTACCTGAGCTTCGGCTTGTTCTACGGTAGAATTAGCGGATTGTACTCCCGCAAGCGCTTCGGCAATTTGCGATCGTAGTACCGAATCGTCCAAAACCGCCATCGTCTGACCTTTTTCTACCGCATCGCCTTCATTCACCAACACCTGCTTAATTTGCAAACCGTTGGCCTGTGGCAGCACTGGCAGCAAGTCATAGGCAGCCACGGTGCCCGTCGCTTCCAGAGTTTCACCCACCTGGGCAGATTCCACAGGCGCGACTGTTACCGTCGGAGCCGTCGCCTGCTGAGTTGCCGAGGGAATTGGAGCTGCAGGAGGCGAACTCTGATTTCCCCCAGTCAATTTTACTGCTAGCAACGTTGCAGCCACGCCAACCCCTGCGCCCGCCAACAAGGCAGGCCACCTGATTTCTTTGCCGGGCCCAACTTCAGTTGCTTCTGGTTCCCAAACTTGTTCCCCCTCGATTTCTGGAACTTCCAGCGCCACTTCTCGTTCATCATCCTCACCGGAGAATTGCCAGCGAGAGTTGTCTGAGACTTCACTTTCAGTTACAGCCACTGCTGAGTTCCTGTCGCGCCCGCTCTCCACGGGGGGAAGGGGTGGCTTTTCTTCCGCTTCTGAAAAAACTTGATTGGTCACGGTAATTCCTCTCGCCGCTATTAGCCTTTGGTTTTTTTATTGTAAAGAAAGATTACGGTTTTTATATTTGATTCATTTTAGCCGATAGCGTCAGCAATCCCGCGTCCCCCTTTTGGGTGAGTGCGGCGCCATTTCACCTTACAATGGCGAATCGATCGAAGTTTGTGCGATCGACATTTAATTTGATCTGCGTGCGGGGCATACTGAATATTAGCGCGATGGTCGATCGTGGGGTCGATCGGGCTGGCATTGTCTCTCCCCAAGTGGCTTGGCCGTCACCTATCTATGAATGCTGAGAAAAGTCAGTCTAATATTGAACTGAATTATAGCGGTTCTCAGGAAAGTAAGGTACTCTTCCTGTTTGGCCAATGCCCTGTTTGGCCAAGAACACCTCATGTTACTGAGAAAGGCTATATTCCTAATCTATACTATCATGTGTTTACTGTATAATACGCCACATATGCTGAAAAAATTGTGCCACTTTATTTAAAAAAAATCAAAATGAATAGTCTTTTTTCTCCCCTCCAACAGTTTCTAATTACTTGGCTGCTAGTGCTAGTGACGGGATGGTTTACCCTGACTGCTGTCAGTTATGTTGGGGAACTGGTCAGCATTTTAGTAACAGCGGGACTCATTGCATTTTTATTAAATTATGCAGTAAAAAGACTAGAAGTATTTTTGCCGCGGGGAGTAGCTGCAGGGCTGGTTTATTTAACTGCGGGTGTGATAGTAGTAGTAATCGGTTTGACTATTGTGCCGCCCGTGTTCAACCAAGCGAGCCAGTTGGGGGTGAGGTTGCCGGAATTGCTGGAGTCGGGGCGACTGCAGCTAGGTGAATTTCAAGCCTGGAGTGCGGAGCGCAATTTACCGTTTGACGTGCAAATATTGGAGCAGCAACTGTCAGCTAGAGTGCAAGGACAAGTCCAGGCGATCGCCGGTACGGGTGTAGGCTTAGTTGTAGGTACTGTTAACTGGTTTTTGGACTTAATTTTTATTGTGGTGATTTCCTTTTATATGCTCCTCGACGGGCAAAGAGTGTGGCAGGGTTTGACCAGCATTTTTTCCCCAGAAATTCGCTATGTTTTAACAGAGACTTTGCAACGAAACCTCCAGCGCTTTGTATCGGGACAGTTATTGCTGGGATTATTTATGGCCATCTCGCTAACTTTGGCTTTTTGGTGGCTGCGAGTTCCGTTTTTTCTGTTGTTTGCCGTGTTTATAGGATTGACGGAAATAATTCCGTTTATTGGAGCAACTTTGGGAATTGGCACTGTTAGTATAATTGTAGCGTTTATTGATTGGTGGCTGGCGCTGCAAGTGTTGGTAGTCGCGATCGGTCTCCAGCAAATCAAGGATAATTTAGTAGCTCCCCGAATTATGGGCAATCTCACCGGATTAAGCCCGGTAGTTATTTTCACAGCTTTGCTGTTAGGAGGTAGAGTAGGAGGATTGTTGGGAGTTATCCTGGCAATTCCGCTCACGGGAGTAGTAAAAAGTATAGTAGAAATTGTACTCAATCCCAAATTGCCACCCCAAACAGGCTCGTTTTTCTACAATCCTTTTAGCGGCGAGGAATTAGGGAAAATACCCGAAGATGAAACTAGAATAATCTTGGTCGCAGATGAACAAAAATAGCAGGTACACACTGTGCATTTTACTTGCGTAAGTCCTGTAATTAGTCAACAGTCAACAGTCAACCGTCAACAATTCCCAATTTCAAAACTTATGAAATGGTGGCAAAATCTTAGAAAAAATCCTCTAGCTCGGTTGGGAGCCGTGCTACTGTTAATTTTTTATACAGTCGCACTTTTTGCCGAATTTGTGGCCCCTTACGACCCCTACGACTCTCAATTAAACGGTTCATTATTGCCGCCGACTCAGATTTATTTAAGCACCCAAGACGGGCGCTTTATCGGGCCACACGTTTATCCGACTACTCAGGGCCCAGTGGATGCAAATACCGGCGCTCGTGAGGTAATTGTAGACTGGCAAAAACCATCTGCGGTCGGTTTTTTTGTCAAAAGTTCCCCCTATAAATTTTTAGGAATTTTGCCATTAGAAAGGCATCTTTTTGGCACTACAGGAGAAGGTAAAATTAACATTTTAGGAACGGACGAACAAGCGCGCGATCAATTCAGCCGCTTAGTACACGGCAGCAGAATTAGCCTCTGCATCGGTTTAGTTGGCATAGCAATTTCTTTCCCATTGGGATTGTTAATCGGAGGCATATCGGGTTATTTCGGCAGTTGGATTGATAGTATTTTAATGCGTTTCGCCGAAGTATTGATGACGATTCCTGGTCTTTATTTATTAGTAGCGCTAGCAGCAGTGTTGCCGCCGGGATTGACAAGTGCTCAGCGATTTATATTGATTGTGCTGATTACTTCATTTATCAGTTGGGCGGGTTTGGCGCGGGTAATTCGCGGTCAGGTACTGTCAATCAAACAACGAGAATTCGTGCAAGCGGCGCGGGCAATGGGCGCCAATCCAATTTACATTATTGTCCGCCACGTGTTGCCGCAAACTGCAACTTACGTAATTATTTCTGCCACTTTGGCGGTTCCGGGTTTTATTGTGGCGGAGTCGGTTTTGAGTTTAATTGGCTTGGGAATTCAACAGCCAGATCCTTCTTGGGGGAATTTACTATCCCTGTCTACTAATGCTTCAATTTTAGTGTTGCAGCCTTGGTTGGTTTGGCCTCCGGCGATACTGATTATTTTGACTGTTTTGGCGTTTAATTTATTGGGGGATGGGTTGCGGGATGCTCTCGATCCGAGAAGCATTCAAAGGTAATTGGTAAGTGGGAATCGGTAATGGGGAATTCAAATATTTGTAGGGGCGGGTTCACCCAAATTTATATCATCAATTCCCCGAACTAAAAAACCCGCCCCCACCCATCGCAGATACTCAAAAACTTGTTCCACAATCAGGGTTAATTGGTTTGGTGGGGGCGGGTTTATGAATATTTTGGATGTGAACCAAAGATTGTTGGTGAACCCGCCCCTACGAGATTTGGTAATACAAGGATAGCTCAAAAATACCAATATTAGTTAAGGATTAACAGGTAAGCAAATGGTAAAAGTAGAACCAACACCCTCCTGACTTTTTACGGAAATATGACCACCCATCATGAGGCAAAAACGCTGGCTAATTGCCAGTCCCAAACCGGTGCCGCCGTACTTGCGGGTGGTGGAAGCGTCTGCTTGGGTAAAGGGTTGAAAAATGTGCTGCAACTGGTCGGGAGTCATCCCAATTCCTGTATCTATACAATTAATAACTAAAAATTCTTTACTAGCAATTGAAGATTGAGAACTTGTCGCAGGTTCAGAAGTGTTTTCTTCTTTTCCTTCGCTGCTGTCACCCGCAATTTTTTCTCGGCTGGCTGTGAGGGTAATTGTACCGTTTTGAGTGAATTTGGCGGCATTGCTCAGCAAATTTAATAAAATCTGCTGCACTTTGGTAATGTCACCGTGCATCGTGCCGATATTCGTAATTTGGTGCAAGTTTAAAGTGTTGCCGTTTTTTTCAATTAGCGGCGCGGCGGTGGATGCTACTTCTTCAATCAAGGCGGCGATGTCGAAGGTTTCTAAGTAAAGATCCATGCGGCCTGCTTCGATTTTAGAAATGTCGAGAATGTCGTTAATTAGCGATAGCAAGTGTCTGCCGGAAGTGCGAATTTTGTCTAAATCTGGGGTGATTTCATCGTAACCCAATTCTGCGGTTTCTTCTTGGAGCATTTCGCTGTAGCCGATGATGGCATTCAGAGGTGTTCGCAGTTCGTGGCTCATGTTTGCCAAAAATGCGCTTTTTGCGGTGGAAGCGGCTTCGGCTGCTTCTAGGGCGAGTTGCAAGGCGGATTCAAAGACTTTTCGATCGCTAATATCCTCGACGCTGCCTTCATAGTAGAGTACCTCGCCATTGGTGTCGCACACTGCACGCGCGCTTTCGGAAATCCAAATTACCTTGCCGTCAACGCGGTAAACTTGTGACTCAAACCCCGAAACTTCTCCGAATTCTTCCATCACCCGCATAAACTTGTCGCCCTGCTGAGGATTGACGTAAGCTTGCTGTTTGATGTTGGTGAGATTTGATGTCAATTCTTCGGGAGTGGCGTAGCCATAGATGCGGGCTAAAGCTGGATTTACGCTCAAGAAGTGGCCTTCGGGGGTTCTTTGAAAAATGCCTTCGACTGCATTTTCAAAGATGCTGCGATATTTTTGTTCTGCTTGACGCAAAGCGCTTTGTGTACGATCGCGCTCGCTGGCTTCGATCGCCAATGATACCAAATCTGCCAGGGAAGCAGCAAAATTTTGTTCTTCTAATGTCCAGTTACGAGGAGTTCCCACTTGTTCGATACAGATAACTCCGACTGTTTGTCCTCCCAGCCGCACCGGCGCATCTAAGGTTGATGTAGTACCCACTTGTGAAAAGTAAGATTCGGCAAACTCTCTGGTTCTAACATCTGAGAGAGCGTCATCGGCTGCGATCGTCCGGTATTCTTCCAAAGCTTTAAAATAAGCTGGATAGTCTGCTGCTGCGAGTTCGGCACCTTGGGAATGGTGCGGGTTGCTGCGACTAAATTGGTCGAGACATTGCAGTTTCGATCGGCTTTCATCGTACAACCAAGCTCCGGCTCGTTCTGCATCTAGGGTATGAGTTGCCGCTTCGGTAATTTGCCTCAAAGCTACTTGCAAATTGCCTCGATATAACGCTTTATTTCTTGCTAATTCTACCAAAACCGTATTTTGTTTGAGCAATTGTTTTTGCCTTTGGCGTCGCGCTGATTCGGCTCGCTTCTGTTCAGTAATATCGCGGGCTACCATAATGACTGATTGTTCTGAAAGCGGTGAAATGCTGGCTGCAAAACAAACTTCGCGGTTGTCAATGGTTAAATCGTACTCAATGCTGACAGTTTGCTGAGTATCTAAAGCTGCTCGGATGTGGTTGAGAAAATTGTCTGCTGTAGCTTGCGGCAACACCTCTCCAACTGTTTTGCCCAATAATTCTTCGATGGGTTTGTAGAGCAGAGAAAGATTTGTGGGCGCGATTTTTAAATAGCGACCGCTGGCGTCCAGAACTATAATTAATTCATTCATAGCTGCAAACAAAGCCCGCAATTCTGCTTCGGCGGCTTCGAGTTCGGCAGTCCGCTCTGCTACTCGCTGTTCTAAACTAGAGTTGGTTTGTTCTAGGGCAACAAAAGACGATCGCAATTGTCTCGCCATTTGGTTGAAAGACTGAGCTAGGAGACCGAGTTCTTTGACTCCTTGAACTTCGACTTCGCCGTCTAATTCTGTGGAGGTGAAGTCGGATGATTCCGACATTTTTGTTAAAGCTTTGGAAGCTTGCAACAATCGGGTAATCGGTTTGACAACCCAGCGAGAGGTGAAAATTCCGAGTGCGATCGCCACTACGAAGGCAAAAAAGCACAATAAGATAGTTGTGCGAGTGTTAGCGTTAATTTGCTCCATAAAGTCGGCTTCCGGGATTGCGACTACAATCAGCCAATCGAGGCCGCGGCCGTCTTGCAGGGGAGCAACAGTAATGAATTGACGTTTGCCGTCTATCTCGAAGGTAAACTGTCCTTTGCTGTCAATTTGTTCAAAACTACCAAATCGTTGTTGCAAGTATGTGGAAGCCGATCGAATTAGCAAATTTTTGCTCTGTGTCGCCAACAGCCGTTCTTGTCCGTCTTGGCCGGTGACAAAGGGCAATTCGTCTGTGGAACTGGCGACTATTTCCCCGCTGCGTTCGATCGCAAAAACTTGTCCTGACGGGCTAATTTTGATGCTTTTGAGAAAATCGCTGATTTGAGAAAGAGTCAGGTCAATTGCCAATACCCCCTGCAGGCTGCCCGTTTGGCTGTAGATGGGCATCACCGGCGTAATCCCCAGAACTGGCGAGGCTGCGAAGACGTAGATGGGAGACCAAGTGGCTTTTCCTGACTGTTTGGCAGCTTGGTACCACGGTCTAGTACGGGGGTCATAGGGGACGGTTTGGATTAGCTCAGTGCGATTTCCTTGACTATCTAGGCGATAAATTTCGCGGTTTGGAGCCGTTGATTCGTCTCTGATGTATACTAAATGTTCTGCTTCTCTCTTGAGCAAGAGGAATTTTCCCTGTTCGTCGCCGTAGTAGATGGTTGTATTTCGATCGCTCAGCTTCGTCTGATTCCACAAATAGCGCTCTAAGTTGGGGAAGTCTTCCGGGTCTAAGTTGCCAGAGGCGATCGCAGCAGTATTCATTTGCAGAAATAAATGAGACACATCCCCAAAACTGCGGAAATTTTCTTTGGTTCTAGCTGCGACTTCCAAGCTTAACCTAGTAGCAAGGTCATTGACGGCTTTCTGGCCGTTGCGAAACGAAAGCCATCCAGTCACGCCGACTGCTACGGAGATTTGTACCACCAGCGGTATCAACAAGACTAGGCTTAGTGACATCTTGGGCGAGCTTTTCATCACACAACTGCTCAGACTTTTCAATAACATAAATATTGTGACACCTACCAGGTTTGTGTATCGTTTGTCGCTTAAACTGAAATGTTGCACCATTCTCAATAAGCTTTTTATGAACAGGCTTTCCGGCCTGTTCTGTCAAAGAGTGAATTTTCTGGTGGAACAGGCCGTCCAGCCTGTTAAGCGAGAATGGTGCAATATCTCAGTTAAAATCACCCTCGATATAAGTTACAACGTTGTACATACATAGTGAAGTGCAGTGACCGACTGCTCAAAACGGGGCTGAGGTTTCCACCGCTACTCTAAAAACTTGTAATATTAATCATGCCACTACTTGCCTGAATGTGGCGATCGCTCTGCAGACTCCCGATAAAAAAGCCACAGCCCGTAAAAAAAGCAACTTTAGGCCCGTGTTCCCCACCCTGGTTGTCATCAGTCATTGCCAATTATTCAATTTTTTAATCTAAACTTTTTAATCTAAAATAAGCTCACTTTCTCCGGGCCGGCTTTGTCTTCCTTACACCTGGTTAATAAAAATTTTATTTAATTTTTTCTACAGTGCCAGGACAAATGTAAAGTAGGTGACAATCGGCTGTTAAAAAATTTGCTATTAATAAGATAAGCCGCCAAAATCCCGTAGCGTAGCGGGGCGTAAGCCATCGACTACAAAGAGGATAATTGAAGCATCTGCATTTAATCAACGCCAGCAAAGTAAAGCGTTTTTGGCTTTTTTGGACGCTCGATATTTTGGCAAAATAATACTTCTGGAGGATGACATGAACTATACATTTGAAATCCTGGGCGTATCTCCAACTTTAACATTTTTTAACCAGCAGCAGGAATTGCTGCAACAACCGCAACCGTCCGGTGTAGAATACTTGGCAAACCGAAAGTGCACTCTCGATGCGTTTGTGGCATCCGTAGAGACAGTTTCTCCTAACCGCGGCTGGGATGTCGATCGAGTTGTAGACACCGTGATTAGTTTCTGGATGAACAACTCCGATAGCATCCAGTATTGGAGATACAGGCTGCAGGATGCCGGCAGCGAAAACTTGTTAGTAGCCAGAGTAGGCGATATCAAGTCTTTGCAAGCCGCCTTTGAATCGCTGCTGGGCGAATAGAAAAATCGCCAATTGCGAAAAAGTCGATCGACTTTTTCGCAAAAATCAACTCAACTGTCTATTCGCAATTCCCAATTCCCCTGATTCGCGGCACGGAAGTCGCAGATATAAAATATCTGTTTCTTCCAGCCAGCTTCTACCTTCTATCTGCCTGATGCCTTCTACCAATTTAATGTGAAGTTGCACATATCTCGATCCCCCTCGCATCCCCCTTAATAAGGGGGACTTTGAGTGGAATCTTGTCCCCCCCTTATTAAGGGGGGCTAGGGGGGATCGGATTCTACGGGGCATCATAAAAAATTGGTATTCAACATCTGGCTAATGACTAATGACTAATGACTGATTTATTCACAATTCCCAAATATTATGTCTCGTTCCAAAGCCCTGCAATCTTATATTTTTGTCCGCTTGCTCCTCGCACCGCTAATGTTGTGGACAATCACCACAGCAGTATTTTTATTGTTGCGGGCCACTCCGGGCGACCCCATAGATGCCATTCTCGGCTCACGAGCTCCCGCAGCCGCCAAAGAAGCAATGCGAACTCAACTCGGTCTCGACGCACCCCTGTGGGAGCAATATTTCAAATACATGAAAGACTTATTCAGTCTGAACTTGGGAACATCCATCACCACTCGCGGACAAACCGTGTGGCAAATTATCGGAGATTATTTCCCCGCTACAGTCGAATTAGCAGTTTGTAGCATGGCCATAGCTTTAATTGTCGGCATCAGTATCGGTTCCTTAGCAGCATCCCGCCCTAACACTATTTTCGATGCTGCAGGCCGTTTGTTTGGCATTATCACTTACTCACTGCCGGCTTTTTGGGCTGGCATGGTTTTGCAGTTGATTTTCGCAGTGCAGTTGGGATGGTTTCCCTTGGGAACTCGCTTTCCAGTCACATTCCCCGCCCCCGAAGGCTACACAGGACTATACACTATTGACAGTCTCCTGAGCGCTAACCCTGGTCAGTTTCTCACATCTTTGCATTATTTGGCACTTCCGAGTTTGACCTTGGGGATTCTTTTGAGCGGCATTTTCGAGCGCATTGTCAGAGTGAATCTCAAGCAAACTTTGCAAGCAGATTATGTCGAAGCAGCTAGAGCTAGAGGCATTCCCGAATTCCAGATTTTATGGGCTCACGCTCTGAAAAATGCACTAATTCCGGTGATTACTGTCTTAGGATTGACTTTTGCTGCACTGTTGGGCGGTGCTATTTTAACAGAGGTTACTTTTTCTTGGCCGGGGTTGGCAAATCGCCTTTACGAAGCGATTAGCTTGCGGGATTATCCAACAGTTCAAGGTATTGTGGTGTTTTTTGCAGCAATTGTCGTAATTGCCAGCATTGTAATTGATATTTTGAATGCTTACGTTGACCCGCGAATTCGCTACTAAAAATATCAAGGAAGAAGGGCAACGGATGCGCGACTGTAGCACTAAGCTGTTGTGCATTTAAATTGTATTTTGAGGGCGGGCAGGATGCCCACCCCACAAGAGTGAAAATTTATTTTACCCGGCAATTTAAAGGCGGATTAGCTTATCGGCTTTTTCTACCTGTACTTTCTGTCGGCGCGAGATGTTTTAGCCAGGGGTGGCCCTGTAGAAGCAGTTGTCAAAAAGATCGATCGGCTTTTAGAGTGACGACACTTGGCATTGTATGGGCAATACTGGAGAAAATAAACTTTAACATTTGAGGAAACGCTGATGAGATTATTGCGAACAATCGCCGCTCTATCGGCGGCCTTGACCCCACTGATGGCTGAAGCTGCCTTTAGCCGTCCCATGCCGGGAACAGCCGATTTTCCCAGAGCCTCAAACCCCCAAGTAAATGTGCCGGTTTGCTTCATCGAAACCCGAGGTGGCACAACTTTTGATTTAGTCAGCTTGTGCGGCAGCAATGCTGCTCCCCAAAACACTGCTCCGGCTGCGGGGAATGCTCCTGCAAATAACCCCAATGCAAGCACTCCGCCTCCTCCCCCGAACCCCAACGCCCTCACCAGAGATGCTGTCGGCACCCCGATAACTACTCCTGCTGGCACGGCAAATCCGAACAATCCCAACAATGCCAATCCGGGAACTTCGCCCGCAGGTACTCCTAATGCCAATCCGGGAACTTCACCCGCAGGTACTCCCAACGCCACTCCGGGAACTTCGCCCGCAGGTACTCCCAATGCCACTCCGGGAAGTTCACCGAGTACCAATCCCAATAATCTCAATCCGGGAAGTTCGCCCTATATCACTCCCAATAATCCCAATCTGGGAACTTCGCCGAATACCAATCCCAATAATCTCAATCCGGGAAGTTCACCGAGTACCAGTCCCAATAACAGTGCGTCTCCCACGGGTGGAACTGCTGGCGGCGGCAACGGCGATTTAGTGCCCAATCCCAATCTCAATCTTCCGAGAGTGCCGCCGAGTTCCTTTGGCCCTGGAGGTGTTGCACCGACTAGAGATGCGATTGATGGCCCCCGCCAGTAATCTGCGAAGTGTCAGAACTTTCATCACAGAAACCGGGTTTCTCGGAAACGTTCTCTTTGTAAGGGATATTTCAGCCGCGAGAAAGCCGGAATATTTATTTGCCTGCATAATATTGATGTCAGGTGCGATCGGCATATTTTGTAGCAGAGTAGCCAAATAAAAGTTAAGCTAAGAACTTGTAGACGCTATGGGCTAAGCACTCTTTTAGAACTGGCCAACCAGGTAGAAGCAGTGATACATAGCTAGCTTTAATCCGTAACAGGATTAGTTATCAGCACAGGTTAAAATTCTTACCAGGCGGGTGCTCGCCAGCTCCAAGTTCTCAAGCTAAACCATTCAACAGGCATATTTTTGTTAAGCCAGTGTGGTTTGGAAAGTGCCGGCTGATAACATTAGCAAGACAAAATTAACCCGATTATTCGGAGGCTCTTCATGAGCAAAATATTTGTTTTAATAAATTGGAACAAAATTGCTCTAGACCCGATCCTCTGCGTTGGCGTAGCCCCCGTAGGGGCGGGCTTCGCTAACGCACTTGAGGAGGAAATCTAGTGTCAAACTTAGTTCAACGCTTAGAAATAACCGCTCATCCGCAACTAGAAAAATCCCTCGGCTATCGAGGAGATAGTCGCTGGGTAGCTTGGCGCTGGGAACCCGACATCGACCAACTTATATCCAGCGACGGCAAAACAGTCGGCACTGGCAATAATATGGCTTGGCTGGTGTTTTTGCAGCACGATTTAGTCGATCCTGCCCTACAAGAGTACAATCTCGGCGAGGGCGATCGCTACTGGCTGCTTTTAGACACCGCAACTAGAAATCTCTACGTCGGCGAAGGGAAAACTGTTCAAAGTCTGCTAGAACAGCCGGAAAGTTTAGGTTTATTGGCTTGTCTTGATGGCGGGAATGCCGATCGACAAACGGGTGAAACTTGGCAGCAAACGCTATCTCAACTAACAGCCAAACCAGTTGTTCGCAACCTCACAAATATCCTTCCTTTCGGTATCGCGGCCGCTTTGATAGGTGCTTTAGGCATCGGAACCGGATTGTGGGTAGTACCGGCGGTGCAGCAGAAACTAGCCGAAAAAACAGCTTTTATTTCCCCAATTACTTCTGGCGCCAACTGCGGCCTTGGTGGTTCCGACGATTTTTCAGCTTATATCGGTTCCTCAAGCGGAAATAAAGAACTTCATTTAATAGGCGTTTACGAAGCTAATGCGGATCACAAGAACCGAGATTTATCAAAAAGTGCGTTAGCGAAGCCCTCGGAGAGGATCGAAGTCAAAGTAGAACGTCGAAACAAGCCAATAATTCTCGCACTTTCAGCCTACGAACCGGTGCAATGGAACATTACCGCAGAACCGGGCGCAGTAATCGAAAAAATCATTGTTAACGGATACCACAACCAAACTGTTTCAGGAGTTTCGGGCATTCCAATTGAAGAGCACAGCTACGAAGAAACCGGAGACAATCTCGGCGACTTTATGTACAAGTGGGGTGCTACCCCTGACACTTCCAATACTTCTTCCCTCGTGACTAAATTGGAACAGGGAAACAGCACCAGTTTAACTTCTTTTCAAGGATGCTACAGAGGTAAGAACTTTAGTATTAATTGAGAGTAGCGGCTGAGGGCGACAAGTTATACAATTTTCGATTTTCGATTTTCGATTAAAGAATTGGGAATAACTGATTCGATATGGGTTTAGAACTTGTTACTGTTCCGTTCTTTTTTTTAACAGGTGTTAAAATCTATCCCCTAAAATCACAAAACCCGCGTCGGCGGGTTTTTTATTGAGAGCTAAACTTATTGGCATCTCTATGGTATGATATCCCGTGGCGTCATTACCAATTCCCAATTATAACAATACTAATAGATTTCTTATGAAATACTGGTACGAAACGCTCGCCGTAGCACAGCGAATTTTAATTGAATTGGGGAGGCGGCGACGCAGCTTAGTCTTGTGGAGTATTTTTCCAATTTCTATCTTGCTAATTAACGGTTTGATTTTAAAAGAACGCGCTAATCTCACCACAGCAAAAGCCTTTGAAACTGCTGCACCTGCAAGCTTAGTAGGAGCGGCTTTATTTTTTAGCTGTCTCGGTGGTAGCGTAGCAACAGTAGTAGCAGAGCGAGAACAGCATACCCTCAAACGCTTGTTTATCTCCCCGCTGAGCGGCACTTCCTACTTTTTAGGAATTTTCCTGGCTCACAGTTGCATCGGCATCGGTCAGGTAATTTTAGTATACACGATCGCCTCTTGTTTAGGAGCACAATTTCAAGGCTCTATCCTGTTAGGATGTGCGATTATTCTGCTCAGTATAGTATCTTATGTAGGTGTAGGCTTTATTCTCGGCACCCAGTTTGCGAGGCGCACTGAAGATGTCAACTCGCTAGTAGCGGCTTTCGGCGTTCCTTTGTTGATTTTAGGAGGCGCATTTTTGCCGACTTCGCTCTTTCCCAAAAGTCTGCTGGAACTCGCCCAGTACAATCCAGTTTATCACATGAACGAAGCGCTGATGGGCGTGTGGGCTGACGGCAAAGATTTGGCTGATATTGCAGAACACTTTTGGTATTTATTCATATTTTCTATTGCCATGATTGCAGGTGGATGGCTTTCTTACCACAGGATGCTGAGAGTAGAAAGAAGACTTTAAAACTATCTCATTATGTCATAATTATTCATCTCTCTCTTCTCTTCCTCTGCGCCCTCTGCGCTCTCTGCGGTTTAATCGTTCAGAAACAACCGTAAATATATAAAATAATACGGAGAATTCAAGCAGTGCTACAAATAGAAAAGCTAAATAAGTCCTATGGCCAACGTTCAGTGCTTCAAGATTTAACACTGCACATTCAAGCTGGAGAAATTTACGGTTTGATCGGGCCAAACGGGGCGGGCAAAACTACAACGATCAATATTTTATGCAATTTGCTAAATGCCGACAGCGGCAAAGTTTCCATCAATGGCGAACCTGTTTCCGAAGCTACAAAATCCTTAATCGGTGTAGCGCCCCAAGAAAATTTGCTTTACAAAAGCCTTAGCTGCGAAGAAAACCTCAATTTTTTTGCTCAAATTTACGGCTTAGAGCGCAAACAGCGGCGCTATCAAGTAAGACACTGTTTGAAAGCAGTAAATTTAACAGATAGAGCTACAAGCCCCGTGGAAACTTTGAGCGGAGGAATGCAGCGCCGTTTGAATATTGCGGTGGCTTTGGTACACCAGCCTAAATTAGTAATTTTAGATGAACCGACAACGGGTTTAGATATTGAGGCTCGCTATGAAATTTGGGAGTTAATTCAGCGATTGCAATCCGAAGGAATTACGATTTTGCTAACAACTCACTTGTTGGATGAAGCTGAGCGGCTGTGTCAGAGAATCGGGATTTTGAAAAATGGCAGTATTGTGGCTGAGGGCAGTTTAGAAGAGTTGCAAAAACTGATTCCGGCTCAAGAAATTATCGTGGTAAAAACCGACGAAGAAGCTGAAGTAATCGCCCGCGCTCAAAAATACAGTTTCATCCCCCGCCGCTACGGTAGCGATTTGGCTTTTTGGCTGCCAGAACGTTTAGAATTAAAAGAGATTATTTTGCTGTTCGACGGGATTTCTATTGATTCAATTGCTCGGTATCCGGTGCGGTTAGAACATATTTATGTAGAAGTAACTAAACAAAGCGCACAATGATATAGTGCGACGGTCTCGCTTCTTGTGAACAGGCAAGATGCCTGTTCCACAATAAACTTAATGTCTGGTGGAACAGACATCTTGCCTGTTCTTGAAAAACTTATTGCCAATGGTGCAAGATGTGATATCTAACCAGATTTGATATTACACGGCTTTTGCCCATTCGATCCAAGTTTCCATCGGGCGGAAACCGACTGATTTGTAAAGCTTTGTCGCCCCCGTCAAACTGTCAGCATCGACGCTGAGTTTAGCTGTGTTTGCACCCGCTGCTTTCAACTTATGCAAACCAGCTAACAGCATCGCTTTTCCTAAACCCATTTTCCGAAAGTCGCGCCGCGTACCCAACAATTCAATCCAACCGTCTTTTGTGCCGCTGCGGGGGTTTTTTTGGGGTTTGATTTGACACTCGCAGAAAGCTGCAAATTTGCGTGAAGCGAAGCTATCCCTCAGGGAATCGCCCGAAACAGCAATCAAGTCTAATTCCGGCTGATAATTCGGATCTTGCATCCAATAACGCACGGTTTCCGCAGTTAAATCGTGGTGATTCCAGTGATCGATAAATGACTGGTTGAACATCTCTACCCAAGGTTGGATGTCTTGTTCTCCTGATACGTGTGTCAGCGCAAAATCTGCGGGAAATTCCGGTGTGGGAATGTGTTCGGCGAGGGATCGGGCCATTGTCCAAAAATAGCGATCGACCTCAAAGCCCTGTTTTTCTAACAGCCGCATCTCATCGGTTTTGTCCTCCCGGCTGTAGGTTCGCAATTTTGCGGGCAAATTGCGTTCTTTCGCCACTTCGCGCAGCCGTTTTTCTCCCCACTTAATTATGTCTTTTTCTAATCCTTCGCCACGGACATTTGGATGCACATAAAACCACAGACAAGCGTCTATTTCAGCCGGGGAATCTGGCATATCTAGGAGTGACAAACCGATTAGTTTGTAATTACCATCTTCCCACAACTGCACGTCGCGGGCTTGGTCGAGTTTGGGTGCATCAAGTATTAGCTTGAGTTCAGTTGCTGAGACTTCTTCGCCGAGTCGATCGACTGCTTCGCAAGCGTCGATCAAATTTGCGATCGCACACCAGTCAGTTGCGCCCTTGTAGGAGCGTGTTGTCAAGATATTCATAAAAAACTTGCAATCCGTAATTTCGGACTGTTCCTCTTAGTTGGTATTGGCAAACAAGTACAGTAATTCAGACATTTTGGACAAATGTCAGTAACAGGCTTCCCGGCCTGTTCCACAAGAAATAAATGTTCTTGTGGGGAGGGTTCGCGTGACCGCACCTAAACCGCTTTTAGTATTTGAGAATGGTGTCGATAAAACTCAGAAACCTGTTTATATCACCCAGGCTTTCAGGTTTTATCTTATAGCGCAATCATAAAAATTGGTTTGCCCTTTTGGGCTAGTTTTGTATGTGAGTTTATGGCTGGATGTCGATGAGTCGCGCTCTCTTTCGTTACCAAGCTTGGTGCTTAAGTAACTACTATTGTTTGAATAAAGTTTCTACAGCTAAGTAAAGAAGTTGTCACCCCCACCGGGTAGTTGATTTTTACTTTTGCTCTTTTTACAAGAAATCCTTTTTAAGGGATTTTTGCCTCCTCCTGTTAACTCGCCCGATCGGGGGAGGGGAGAAGTTGAACTTATTTAAAAGTTCCCTATTTCAACTATAACCTGAGCTGTTTTTTTTTGCAAGTTGGAAATCGAGGGAATCTTGCTAGTATTAACGAGGCTGGCATTTGATTGCAGGAGCGATCGGCTTTTAACCAGCCGTAACTGTAATTTTTATAACGTTTTCCCCTGAATTGAGGATTTAATTTTATCCAAACGTTAAACTAACGTTAAACTGTTTTTTACAGATTAATATGAGGTAAATATGCTCGACAACCTCGATTTAGATATCTCCCTGGATAAAGAAACCTATGATGCCAAGATAGAAATTTTAATGCAGCAGTTGCGATCGCTCCAACTGGCCTGCAGGGAAAAAAATTTGCCCGCAATCATCGTCCTCGAAGGTTGGGCCGCCGCCGGTAAAGGCGCGCTGGTCAAAAAAATGGTGGGGTATATGGATCCGCGGGGGTTTGCCGTCCACCCGATTTGGCCGCCGTCAGATGCAGAAAGGGGCTATCCTTTCCTATGGCGGTTTTGGCAGAAACTCCCCGCCCGCGGCAAAATTGGTTTTTTCTACCACAGTTGGTACACTCACATTTTAGAAGACCGATTGTTCGATCGAGTCTCCGACGCAGAAGTACCGACAGCCATCAGGCAAATCAACGCCTTCGAGCGGCAGATGGTAGATGACGGCGCAGCAATTGCCAAATTTTGGATTCACTTGAGCAAAAAAGAACTCAAGCATCGACTCAAAAAACTAGAAGACGACACCTTACAAGCTTGGCGAGTGCGACCCGAAGATTGGAAACAAGCCAAAAAATACGAAGAATACACAACTTTTGCCGAAGAAATGGTAGCCCAAACCGGCACGGGCCGCGCACCTTGGACGCTAGTAGAAGGCGATTGTCAACGCTGGGCGAGAGTCAAAGTTTTAACGCAAATGGCAGCGACAATTACCGAAGCCTTAGACAGACGAACGATGCAATCTGCACCTGTGAAATTGCCACCTCAAGAAAGCTTGCAACCCACCGAACCCGACTTGCTGGCCCAAGTAGATTTAACTCAATCGCTGTCGCCCGACGAATACAAACAGCAACTTCGCGAGGAACAAACCCGTTTTGGCAAACTACAACAAAGCATCTACGAAGAGGAAATCCCCGTGTTAGTGATGTTTGAAGGTTGGGACGCCGCCGGTAAAGGAGGAGCAATCAAACGCTTGACGGACATATTAGACCCCCGCAGTTACATCGTTAATACCTTTGGGGCCCCGACAGACGAAGAAAAAGCGCATCACTACCTCTGGCGGTTCTGGCAGCGGCTGCCGACTGCTGGTAAAATCAGCATTTGCGATCGTAGTTGGTATGGTAGAGTGCTGGTCGAGCGAGTCGAAGGATTTGCCACCGAACCCGAATGGCGCCGAGCCTATCAGGAAATCAACGAATTTGAGGAGCAACTCACCAGTTTCGGTTGTGTCTTAGTTAAATTCTGGCTGCACATCAGTCCTGACGAGCAACTAAAGCGGTTTACAGAGCGGCAAAACAATCCATTTAAACAATACAAACTCACTCCTGAAGATTGGCGGAATCGGGAAAAGTGGAATTATTATGAAGTGGCGGTGAATCAAATGATTCAGCGCACCAGCACGCCGCTAGCTCCCTGGACGCTAATTGCGGCCAATAACAAGTATTATGCTCGTGTTAAAGTAATTCAAACGGTAACGCAGGCAATTCGGAATCAACTGAAGCGCCGATAAATTGGGATTGGTGAATCGGTAACAGGTAATGGGGAAAAAAGTAGGCAGAACAAAGCAGGCTGGAATTGTCAATTCCACCTGCGGCGTGCTCGATCCATTACCAATTACCCATCAACCATTACCAGTTATCAATTACCAATTAACTGTCAGCAATCTGTGACTGGAAGTAGCGGGTTTCACCCTGCAACCAATAGTTGATAGCTGACCGGAAGCGAGCATTAGGATAAATGCGATCGGACTGCGTTATTGGCGAAAGTTAAAAACCCACCGATGCCCGTATTTCCTCCCGCAGCTAAAGTCGCGCTCGTTTCCACACTTCCGTACTAATTTATGAAGACACAGAATATTCCAAGATGCCAGAACTGTTAGCTCGCATTCTATTTCTATTCCTCCTGTTCTCACTGATCAAATCGTGGTGGGATCAATCAGGGGGCAAAGACAATCCATTATTAGATCGGCTGCGCGTTTTACTGCTGATCAGCCTTTTGATCCTAGCTTTTTTTGCACCAGACACCCCGGTCGGAGCAGCGATTTTCGGGCTCATAGCCTTCTTCTTTAAGCCGCTGGGCTTTTCCATCACGCTGCTGGTGATTGCATCGGCGCTGATCACAAACGGGGGCATCCGCAACCCGGCGCCGAGAATGATCCTGGCAGCGCTGCTAGTTTTGATCCTTTCGAGTATGCCAGTTGTCGCTTACTGGTTCGCCGAGCAAGCAGAACGGGACGCCGCCGCAGCCGTCCGCACAGCTTGCTGCGACGAAACCGCAGCGGCGATCGTCCTGCTGGGCAAGGGAACCACTCAGCCCCACATCCCCAACCGAGTGGCGATTCAACTAACAGATACAGGCAATCGCCTGCCCTATGCTGCCGTTTTGTACCGCCAAAAAGTGGCACCGATGGTCATAGTTACCGCTGGCCCCAGACCAGAGTTGGAGGGTTATGTTGGGGAAGCGAAGGATATCGAGACTTTGCTGGCAAACAACATGGGCGTGCCGCGCAGCAGTATCGTTCTCGACGATAACGGCAGCAACATACGCACCAGCGCCGAAGAAGTGAGAAAGATACTCGACAGCCGTGGCGCCCCGCGCAAAGTAATCCTGGTAACATCTGCGATTCAGATGCGCCGTGCCAGCCTCGCTTTTGCGAATATGGGAATCCAGGTGATTCCGAGGGCTACCGACTTCTACACTTTTCAACCCACTTCAGGAGGGAAATCCAGTAGACTTCGCTTAGACGCGGGAGATTTTTTGCCTAGTGCAGAAGCTTTGGTAACTACGACGCGAGTATTCGATGAATATTTCGGGTCTTTCTATTACTATTTGCGCGGCTGGCAAGCTCCCAGGGCCTAAAGTGGCAAGTTGCTGGTGTTTTTCTTAGGCAACAGCGACTGCTCCCCAGATTGGTTTAAAATCTGATGAGAATGAGACCTTTGTGGGGAGCTGTTTTTTCTCATTCCGGCGGGGTCGCCGACAATCAAGTTTGCCATAAATGCAAACAATACCCAAAAGATAACTGGCTCCCACTGGGATTTTTTGGGCGGTGCTTCTGCCGCTTTGACAGATTCAACATTGACTTTGATGTCTAGTTTGCCTTCAATTTCTTTGCCTTTGAGAACTCCGTCGCTGCACACACCCTTAAAAATCATGGGAGCGGGCTTTGGTGCTTCTGCTTTCGGTTCGTCTGCCATTTTTTTATCCTGGTTTTGGTGAATCCGGTTGGATAGTACATTCTTAAAGGTTCGGGGGTTTTCCGGACAGGATTTCGCGAACTCTGAAAGAATTAAGTTAAATATGCACCCCGCCCCTTGCTGGGGCTTCAACATAAGAATCTGAAGGCATTTCCAGCTAGTGCTGGTTTGTTTTAGATAGCAGCCTTGCCTTGAAGCTGCTACTTATATATCCGGGTGAAGGGAAGATTTTTATGCAAAGTACAGGTTTTTTATGAAAAATTTATTTGCTCCCGACGGGCCCAAAGGTCAACAGCCTTAAATAAGGTGTCCCGCATCTTGCGTTGTATTTTTCGGGCAGGCGCGACACCAGACAAAAATTTCATCAAATTATGATCTTGCCTTATCTCACCTAAGAAACGCGGTTTCTGCCAGCAGAGAGCCCAAGTGACGCAATTCGGTTAATAAACCGGGTTTCTGGCTCAATATCGCGCCAGGAATACCAATCTAAAATTTAAATCGAAATAATCGAGCGTGAATATATCCACCAGCCAACTATCTTCCCTGCAACCCGAACAACTGGAAGCTTGGGCAAAAGAGGCAATTAATCGCAGTAAATCGGGTCAAATCCCTGCGTACATACCTCTCCTAGCGCAAGCCGATCGACAAGGGTTTGCCGTGCAAATTCGGGCAATTGACGCGCAAATTATGAGCTGGGGTAGCATTGCTCAAACATTCCCGCTGATGAGTGTAGTCAAGCCTTTTGTGCTGCTTTATTTGCTGTGCGAATTGGGGGAAAAAACGGTATTTGACTGCGTTGGGTGTGAGCCTTCGCAACTGCCTTTCAATTCTTTAACTCAACTCGAAATAGACCAAGGGAAGCCGAGAAACCCGATGATTAATAGCGGGGCGATCGCCCTAGCGTCTTTGATTCCCGGTCAAAATGCTGTTGCGCGCTGTCAAAACTTGCGAACTTGGTTAAATCAACAGGCAAACAGTCAGTTATTTGTTGACGACTTAATGCTCGATTCAGTGAAGACAAATCCGAATCAAAACAATTGGAATCTCGCCTTGAAAATGGTAGAATCGGGTTGTATTCAAAACGCGGAAATTGCTTTAGAAACCTACAATCGCGTCTGCTGTTTGTCGGGAACTGTGGAGGATTTAGCTAAGCTGGGGATGGTTTTGGTAAATAGTGGCGATCGAGCAATGGGGGAAAACTGCCGTACTGTCAAAGCGCTGATGGCAACTTGCGGTTTGTATGAAGCATCGGCCCGCTTTGCGCTGCGGGTGGGGTTGCCGGCAAAGTCGGGAGTTAGCGGGGCAATGCTGTCGGTAATTCCGGGCCAGGGGGCGATCGGCTTTTACAGTCCGCCCCTGGATAAAGATGGAAATTCTATCTGTGGGTTATTTTTGTTAGAAAAAATAGCTAAAACTTTGCGGCTAAGCGTATTTGATTAGATTGGGAATTGGGAATTGGGAATTGGGAATTGGGAAACAATATAATTCCGTAGGGGCGGGTATTACGACAATATCCAATCAGTACAAACAAGCTTTATAAACCCGCCCCCACACCGCTAATAATCAACATCAACCAACACGGGCGATCGCCTGAAAAAAAAATGTATATTTCGGTTTCCCGTAGTAGGGCGGGGGCGGGTTTTTGAGATTATTTGTTTGAGGCGTAGATTGTCGAAAAACCCGCCCCTACAACCAATATTTTAATTCCCCAGTATGAAGTAATTGGGCCTAATTAATGGGACATAATATCACAACTAATGCCCCATGCCCCATGCCCGATAACTAATGCTTTTCGCCCAAAATAGCATAAACCACAGTCTCTTCTTTTTTGCCGCGCAATTGAATCGAGCCTACTTTTTGGCCTTCGTAGCGATCGCGCACATAAGCAAAAGTCCTCGCCGTCACCAACAAATTAAAAGGACTGTCAGAAACAATTTCCTTATTCATCGCCTCCAATCTAGCAGCAACGTTGACAGCATCGCCAATCACAGAATAATTCAAACGCCGGGAACCGCCCACGCTACCGGCAACTAACTGTCCGGTATGCAAACCGATGCCAAACTTAATTAAAGGTTTGTGTTCACTTCTAAGCTGCTGATTAAGTTGGTGCAGCCGTTCGTGCATCGCAATACAAGCCGCAACTGCATTCAAAGCATCTTGTTGAATTTCTCGATATTCGGTATGGCAAAAAGGCACTCCAAAAACTGCCATAATTGCATCACCGATGTATTTATCTACAACGCCGCCGTGATCCATAATACAGTTAGTCATCGCTTCCAAATAATTGTTCAACCAGGTGAGTAAATCTCGCGGCGGCATTTTTTCTGAAATGGAAGTAAAACTACGAATATCCATAAACAGCACCGTTGCTGTAAGTTCTTGAGGTTCGAGTTCTCCCTGTTCAAATATCTCCGCTTTTCGTTCCCAAATAAGCTGAGCTGTCTCCGGAGCGACGTGCTTTTCAAATAACCTCATCAACTGCTGCTTTTCGTACTGTTCCCGCAGTTGCAAAGCAGTGCCCGATAAAATGAGGGTGCCGATAGGTGCGGCAATCGGAACCCACCAAAAAAAGAAGCCAAATAACAATGCACCAGCCCCAATCCAAATTATAGGCAAACCGAGAGCGATCGCAATTCTCTCTTTAACACCTCGGTTGCCCAGAACCAAAGCGGTAAGGGGGCCAATCCCCAACAATAACAAAATTTCTAGGAGTATCGGCAGCCGCTGCAGCAAGCGTTGATTGAGCAAATTGTCAACCAACGCTGCATATAAATAAACCCCAGCCGTAGTCTTATCGAGAGGTGAAGATATCGGGTCTAAACCAGTAGCAACTATGCCCACTAAAACTAACTTATTAGTCAGAGCATCTGGGGGAATTCTACCTTCTACGACATCCACAAAAGCATAGGTAGGTAGATTTTTAGTTTTTCCCGGCCAGTTAACCCAGACTTTTTTGTCCTGTTTATTTTTGGATTGTGGGATCAATACTGGATTTTGGGGATTAGCAGCATTGTACCTGTGAGTCATTGCTAAACCGAAATTAGGAATCCCGTTGAGAAAGATTTTTGACTCGCGGCTAATACCGTCGCTATCGGGTTCCTGGCCGATGTGGCCGACACCTGCGGCGGCTGCTTTTAAAGATGCTACGGGTTCTTCTTTAAGGGTTCTAGCGAGTACAACTTTGCCGTTGGCGGCGATCGCAGCGGCTAAAATATCATCTTTCGGACTTGGATCGAGGAAAAGAATGTCAAAACCCACTGCTGTAGGGGGAGATTTTTTCAGTGCTTCTAGCAGTTGGGCGTAGCGGTTGCGAGGCCAAGGAAATTGACCGTATTCCTGCAAGGAATGCGGTTCGATCGCAATTACCGCAATTCTCGAATCCCATCCAGGATTTGGCAAACTTCCAGATTCTCGAATTTGAAATAGCATTTTGTATCCCAAATATTCAAGGGGTTTCCATATTCCAAATTGCAGCATGGCTACAGACATTATACCTACTACTGCCCCTGTCATCCAGGGAGGATTTGTGCTTATATATTGCCGGAGGCCGATCAGTTGATTTTGTTTGAGATGATCAATCCATTCTTTGAACTTCATGCAATTAATTTGACGCAAAAATTGACATTCGAGTCCGAACTTCGAGACGAGTGGGAGTCAATCGATTTTAGATTTTAGATTTTAGATTTTAGATTGACTTGCGCGAGATAAATACGTTCGGCAAGTTTCATCGGATACAGGTTTTTTATTTCACCGGTCCTGAGTCTGCTTTCGGAATGAATCACGTGGCGGGTATCCTGGATGCTTTCGGTCATGAAGTTTTACAATACCGCAAGGGCGAAGGGTGGGGCAAAATTTATTTATTTTGACTACCGAGATTCACCGCAAAATGCTTCGCACCTACACAAAATAATCAACCCAGATAGGACTTAGGATCTAACTCACATCTTGCACCATTGTCAAGAACAGGCTTTTCGGCCTGTTCCACAAAGAGTGAATTTTCTTGTGGAACAGGCCGAAAAGCCTGTTCCTAAAAAGCTTATTGAGAATGGTGCAACATCTCAGATATAACTCACGTCCTCAGAGACGGCCCGCGTACATTACTCGCGACGATAGGTTGTTTAGCGAACTGCGAAGCTGTAATGCCTTTCTGTGACTGACGGGCCTCGCACTACGATTTTGAGGCGGCGACTTGGAGGTAAAATTCCTTGGATTTTGAAGTTGCCCTTTCGATCGATCTTAATCTCTTCGTTGTTGACATAAACTGTGTCGATCGGGTTAATTTGACCGCTGAGGCGATAGATATTGCCGCTGACTCTCAACAAACTGCGGACTTTGAGTTGAGCTAGGCGAGGGCTCGCTGAGGGCGCCACGGGTGAGGTTTGAGGGAAAATTGTCGTGGCGTTGCCGCTGTTGACAACTACTTCCGAGTCGCTGCTGCTGGATACTGCGACTGCACCTTCAATAGTTTCGACTGCGGTTTTGCCTTCGCCCACGCTGACGCCAAAGGAGGTGCCCCGGACTCCAGCAACGCCTTCTGGGGTTTCAACCCTGACAGGGGCGGTTCTGGCAGAACGGGTTTTTTGGGCAATTTGACTGGATTTGCCGAGTCCGCTGAAGGTATTGAGGGCGACTATTTGGTTCGGCGGGATAATTTTTGAGGTGTTGGCTGCGGGAGTTGTCGCAGCAGTTTTGCCGATCGACAACCTGACTCGCCCCCTGCTGACAAAAATCGCTGTGTCTTTTTCGCCACCTGCACTGCTTGACAAATTGGATATTCTGACTGCGGTTTTTTCGGCAACTTCCACGATGCCGATGTCGTTGTCGATGCCTAAACGGGCTGTGGAATCGGGGCCGGTGATGATTTCATCTCCGGGGGCGAGTAGCCGATCGCCCACAACCGCCGGCCGCCCTTTAAAGCTGACTGTACCGCGAATTTCTTCTATTTCGAGCGATCGTCCCGTCGCTGTTCCCTGAGCCTTTATCGTCTCTGCTGGGGATGAATTCGCCGCCACTGTTGCCGGATTTTTGGGAGCTTTTGAGCCGATTGGCAATGCTGGCGGTCGAGCGAGTGAGACAATTTTAGTAGGGTTCGACGGCTGTTTGGGGGATGGAGAGAGCGGACTGGCGATCGTCCCACGAAAGGGCGATAGACTCGCCAGCACAGCCAAGGACAAACTTAGGAGCGGAATTTTGGTCGATCGCCCACACGTAAAAATTTTATTCATAATTTCAATTTTGTGATCTTGAAGTTCCTTGACTTCCTTTCCTCTCTTAGACTCCTTAAATCCGGCAATCGTTCCATTTTTTATGCCGTAACACAGCAGCAAAAATAAACTTTCTCAGCCTGAAAGTTTAGCATTAAAAATTATTTTTTTGGTCATATTTTAGTAAACTGTTACAACATGGCATTTTACTAAAATCTGAGCTTCGGGAAATTTTGCCAACCCGACTCAAAGTCCTTTGCAGCATGAAATTTCGCCGATGTCAACGTTAGAGAGGGCAGATTTATATATAGCAAACATAAAATTAATTACTGCCTGTGAAGGCCTTTTGGCCTCTGCCGGAAGGATGACTAATTAGGGATAAATTCTGTAGTTGTGGCAATTAATAAAAAACTTCTTTTTGCGAAGCAATAAAAAATAATTATCTAAGTGGTGCGGAGGCTCTGGTAGTGGAGCTGGCCACTGTGAAACCTTATGAAGCAAACCCAAGCGAATCAGGGTAGACGATCGACCAACTCCGACTAGAATACCGTCTTTTAGGGAAAGTTGGTGGAAATTTCGATGGAAAATCATAGGGAGCGATCGCCTGCTGGTGTTGCTGTTCCGAAGTAGACGCCAAACTGTAAAATGGACGGTTGTATATAGGTTATATAGAGCAGGAGAACAATTTCAGTGGCAATAGAAGTAGGTCAGAGAGTCAAGGTGCGCCGTCTCAGAGATCGGATACCTGCAAATATGGTGGGCAAGATAAAGGAGAATCCAGTAGGCACTGTTGACGGATTCAGAATGGTTGACGGTAGCGGAGTAGGCGTGGTTGTCAAGTTTGACGGTTTTGCGACTTGGTTCTTTGAAGATGAGCTAGAACCCGTTTAACAGAAGGCAGTTGTCAGTGGGCAGTGGGCTGTGGGCAGTCGGCAGTCGGCAGTGGGCAGTGGGCAGTGGGCAGTGGGCAGTGGGCCCAAAAGCAATGGGCCCAAAAGCAGTGGGCCCAAAAGCAGTCGTTATTTGTTATTAGTTAGTTGCCACCAATTACTAATGACAACTGACAACCGTCAACTGACAACTGACAACCGTCAACTGACAACTGACAACTGCCCCCTCCCCCACTCTGGCTGAAGGTTGCGCTTAAATGTTAAAGAGTAAGCTTTGGCAGTGAGAACAGAAAATGGCTTTGATTTTGACATTTTTGGGCAAAGGCGGCACTGGCCGCAGTACGATCGCGATCGCAACAGCTAAAAAATACGCGGCTCAAGGCAAGCGAGTTCTGCTGCTCGGCCAAGATCCGGGCCCTGCATTGGGCATCCTGCTAGGGACTCCCCTGACTCTCAACCCCCAGGAAATCGCCCCCAACCTCAAAGCAGTTCAGGTGCAAAGCGCGCCGCTGCTAGAACGCAGGTGGGACGAAGTTAAACAACTAGAAGCTCAATATGTCCGCACTCCGTTTTTCAAGCAGATTTACGGTCAAGAATTAGGAGTGTTACCGGGAATGGACAGCGCGCTGGCGTTGAACGAACTTCGGGAATACGAGGACAGCAAACAATACGATGTAATCGTTTATGACGGCAATGGCGGCATGGATACGCTGCGGATGCTGGGAATGCCGGAAATTCTGAGTTGGTACATCCGCAGGTTCCGTCAAGCTTTGGTAGATTCGGATTTGGGGAAAGCGCTTTCACCTTTTATTCAACCGGTTGTCAGTACGGTGTTGACTGTGGATTTGTCGGGAGACAATGCTTTTCAATCTACTAAGCAAGTCGATAATCTTTTGGATAAGGGTAAGGAAGCGCTGGCAGATCCGAACCGCACGGCGGCTTTTTTGGTGACGACTGGGGATGCAAGCGCGATCGCAACTGCCCGCTATCTTTGGGGAAGTTCTCAACAAGTTGGTTTGACTGTGGGCGGTGTCATTGTCAATCAAGCACCGGTTACAGAAGCTATTACTGCCGATTTTGAGCCTTTGACGGCTGTTTCGGTTCCGGCGCACAGTGACAGTAACTGGCAGCCGCTAATTGATGCTTTGCCCGATTTTTCTCAGGCCGCAAAAGCTCCTAAACCGATTAACATAAACATTGCACAGCGTCAAGTTAGTTTGTTTTTGCCTGGGTTTGACAAGAAAGAAATTAAATTGATTCAATCTGGGCCGGAAGTGACGATCGAAGCGGGCGATCAGCGGCGCAATATTTTGCTGCCTCCGGCGCTAACTGGAAAGTCTGTTACTGGTGCTAAGTTCCTAAACGGTTACTTGATTATTTCTTTTTAGGGTAAGGAAGAAGATCGTTTCTAGTAAGGACTAAAGTCCTTAGTTCCCCGAAAATTATTTGGGGTAGGGAGACGGCATTGCCGTATCCTCCGCGGCCTAAGTCAGGACACGGCAGTGCCGTTTCCCTACAATTAATCGAGGGTAGGGAGACGGCATTGCCGTGTCCTCCGTTGCTTATGTTACAATTTCCAACAACACATCACCAACCCAGCCAATGCTCGGACACATTTGGCAAAGAATCCTCAACCTGTGGCGGCAAATTCAGCGACATTTCCGCAAACAACCAGCACCCCCACCGCCACAGCCAACTCCGATTCGCACTTTTGGGGAATACGAACAGAAATTCATGGCACTGTTAGAGGGTGTGGAACAAGGCTGGAGTCGCGGCGAAATTAAAGGCTTTTTAATCGGTAGCAATATCAAAGATGCTGAGTGGGTAAACTGGCTGCAAGAATTTGGAGAAAGGTTGCTGGTATCCCCGGAAACGCATTTAGAATTGGGTGGGCGGATGGTGCGGCTGGGTGAGATGAATTGTGGGAGAATTAGTGAGGTTGCTGGCAATATCGGCAGGCAATTGTTGGCTGGGGAGAGTTTGAATTTGACTCCGGCGGATGATTCATTGGTTATTAGTGATAATGTTCCTGAATTGTTGGGAAGGGAAAGTTTGAGTTCTCCTACAGATAATTTATCTGAGGCAATAAAATTATGTAATGAAGGAACATTATGTTATAGTTCACGAGATTTACAAGGGGCGATCGCAGCCTTTGAGAAAGCCTTAGAAATTGACCCCAAATTCCACCCTGCCTGGTGCGAACTGGGCAATGCCCTAAAGGATTTGGGCCACTACAGTGAGGCGATCGCAGCCTTAGAGCAAGCTTTAGAAATTGACCCCAAAGACCAATTTTCTTGGAGCCGACTGGGCGATATCCTACATAATTTAGGGCGCTACAGTGAGGCGATCGCAGCCTACGATCGAGCCTTAGAAATTTACCCCACATTCTTCGTTACCTGGAACAACCTGGGCAATACTTTACTAGCTTTGCGTCGCTACAGTGAGGCGATCGCAGCCTACGATACAGCCTTAGAAATTTACCCCAAATACCACAATGCCTGGAACGGGCTGGGCAATGCCCTAAATCATTTGGGCCGCTACAGTGAGGCGATCGCAGCCTTCGATCAAGCCTTAGAAATCACAGGCGATCAATACGGGCCAGCTTGGACCTATCGAGGTTGGGCATTTTTCGACTCAGGGCGCTACATTGAAGCTATTAAAAACTGGGATGAAGGCTTAGAGAAATATCGGCCCAGCAACCGCGACTATCGCCTCACTTGCGGCAGATTGCACCAACAAAAAGGCGAGGCACACTACAAACACGGCAAACAAACATTCACTTATTTTGAATGTTTCCACAAAGCCAAAGCCAGCTACGAACAAGCCCGCGAATTCTTGAAATTACCCCTCATCCCAGAAACTTATTTAGAAGTATTGCAAGGCTTAATTACCGTCTGCCGCAGCTTGGGAGATCCCAAAACCAGCGAGTACCTTACCGAAGCTACTACCGTCTTAGAAAACTTAATTTTAGACAATGAAACTCACCCCGAAATAAAACTGCGACTCCAGCGCAAGTTTGCCGGACTTTACCAGTTAGAAGTCGATACCCTCGTCAACTCTGGCAACAAGGTAAAAGCACTGGAAAAAGCCGAAGACAGGAAAAACTTTTGCCTGCAATGGATGCGCCCAGGTTGGCAAAACCGCACCGAAAGCCCGACTTATTACCAAATCCGAGACTTACTGGCAAACAACACCGAAACGGCAATTATTTACTGGCATTTCAGCCCAGTTTCCCTGACTGCTTTTATCATTACCCTAGAAAAGTTTGAAGTTATCTGCACACCTGTCACCGATATATTCGCAAAGCGCAACAGTCAGAGTTTAGAAACATGGCTGGAAAACTGGAAAACAAACTATCAAAATTACGGCAAAACTACCAGCAAACAGCAAAGCAAAGAATCCCATCCCTGGCGCGAGTCAATGACAGCGCAATTGCAACAACTCGCTGACATCCTCAAAATTCCCGAAATTTGTAAGCACCTCACCAATATCCAACACTTAATCTTAATTCCCCACCGCGACTTGCACCTGCTGCCCCTAGATTGTCTGTTTTTTCCTCCCTTTTTCGCAGAGTCTTTTACAGATACTCGGCACATCAAAATTCGCAGGATTACCCGCCTCCCCAGCGCCCAAATTGCCATCCAACAGCAACAGCAAAACCCCACCGCAACTGCGCCAAATTCACTGCTGATGGTAGAGCACTCACAAGGCAAAAGTGCTTTAAAATTCACCCAAATAGAAGCAGCGGCCATCTGTCAAATTAACCAGACTGATCGCGCCTCCAATGCAACCACCAAAACCGCAATTATTGAAGCACTAAAAGCCAATAGTGGCATCTTTCATTATACAGGTCACGCCTACCACAACACCGAAAAATCCGAGGCTTCGGCGTTAATGTTAGCCAAAGACGAAGAATTGACATTGACCGACATTTTACAGCTAAAACTTGTCAATTATTACCTAGTCTGCCTCAGCGCTTGCGAAACCGGCATCACCAAAAAAGGCGAGTTAATCGATGAATTCGTGGGCATAGCCAGCGGCTTTTTGCCGGAGACTAATTATATTATCAGCACACTGTGGCGAGTGGACGAACGTTCTAGCGCTTTGTTAATGATTTATTTCTACCAGTTATGGAAGCAGGGAATCCAGCCGCCGTTCGCCCTGCAACAAGCAAAAGATTGGCTCAGAGAACTCACGAATGGTAAGCTAGGCGAGTGGTACGCCGGAGAGTTGCTGCCTTTGCTGAGAGAGGCTGAGTTTAAAAGCATATTCTTTTTTGAAATGGAAGCTTCGCGGCTGCAAGAAAATTTAGCTAAAATAGAAGAGAAACCTTATAACCATCCCTACCACTGGGCTGCTTTCACCATCACCGGCAACGGCTAAACTAACATGACTTATCAAGAATCTACCTTATCAGGATTTGATCTGTTTGCGCCCAAAGCTTTTTTAATCTCCCTTGCCAGATTTGAAGAACCTCTTTCACCTGAGTTGATAGCAGAAGTGAATGAAGTTGGCGAGGCTTTGGTCAGTGGCGAGTTAGAAAAAGCCTCTGCACTTATTAGTATAGCTCAAAAAGATGCGGCTTTTTATGAAGATTTTAAGAAGGCTTACAAGGAATTGCAGGAACTTGATGAGTCGGAGGAAAAGAATAAGTTTCTTCCTGAGTTAGATGAAAATACTCCTTCGCGGCAGACTGATGATTATAATAATTTTTTGGCACCTCCTTTGACTAATTCTAATCCGCAGAGTATGGCGAGGAGGTTATTGGGAAAGGCTAGTGATTTGGTTGAACGGGTTTATCTATTGAAGTTTTAGTCCTCTCGATCCCCCCTAACCCCCCTTAAGAAGGGGGGGAAAAGAGTGTTCCAAGTCATGATTTGTAAGAGGGATATAAAAGTGTTCTCAAAGTCAACCCCTACTCCCCTTCTTAAGGGGGATTTAGGGGGATCTAGACTCGACAACAAGCGACATTTATCACATATTTTATGCTCAAATTAGTTGATCCTACCCTGAATTTATTTAGCTACACTCTCAAACAAGGGTTGGGTGTCGGCGAGCCGGAAACTCGGAAAGTTTACCGCAGATTTTTAGCGAGTTTGTCTGCACAATTGCACAAAAAGCTGAATGTTTCCTTTACCCCTGAACAAAAACAAAAGTTTCTGGCGCTACAGGAGGAAACAGTAGCCGATTTACCTTTTACAGGAAACCTGAACAACCATCAACTTAAGGGTCGCTACCGCCGCTGGAATGTTACGGATAATTACCAACTTTTATTTGACGGCTACGTTGATGATAAGTATCAACCTGACCAAGTTATTAAACTGATTGAAAGTTTGCAATATTTAATTCCCCAACCACCGAAGTTGGAAAATATCGGCAAAACTTGGATGCTTTCGGGTTGGCTGGAATCAGGGACTGATTTGGAAGCGGCAGAACTTGCAAAACAGGTTTACAAGTGTTTGTTTGAAAAAGATGGTGTTTCTCAAGGAAGCGGTCTGTTTTTAGGTGGGAAAGTAGCTGAGTTTTGGGGCGATAAGATTGAGGATAATTTGCAACTTTTGGTAATTTTGTATCCCGATGAAGCGGCTTGTCAGGAATGGGCTAGGGATTTTTATGTTAGTTGGCTGGATTTGCTGTGCTTCCGCCATAAAATTATCTGGGCTTATGAGAACAGTCTACTGTTAAAAGAACGGTTGGTGAGTAATTACAACCAAATTGTGGGGATGAGGAATACTTCTCGACTCAATCTCAAGAAACTGCTGGAGGCGATGGGGAAATTGTCTCAGTTTGCGATCGACCTTAATTATTTGGAGTTGCAACATAGTACAATTAATGTTAATCTGGAGAAATATGAGGCTAAGCTGGCAGAAATTCAAGCCAAGGCTAGACCTACTGATGATTTGAAGTTTTTGCAGGATTTTTGCGATCGGGCTAAACAACACTATCCCAAGCAAATCCAAAAAGATATTGACAATTTTCGTCCTTGTTTGGAAATATTGCGGAGTCTGACTGATACAATTAGAGGTACGGTTGAGATTCGGAAGGCTGAGAGCGATCGCACTTTTCAAGCAGTAGTCGGCATTGTCGGAGTCGGGCTGTCAACTGGCGGGACTGTAGCTTCTGCGGCCGCCGGTTTTAAAACAGAAATAGAAGCAAATCATACTATCAATAGTGCGATAAATACGCTAGTGCCAATTTTCGCTCCGGGTTCGGGATTGAGGGTGATTATGGGATTTAGCATTCTATCGGGAGTAGCGGCTAGCCTGCTGACTGCGATAATTATAACTGTGTGGCCGCGCATTTTTCGGCGTTAGTTAGGTTGACGACATAATCGCGATCGCGCCCCACGTCCTTACAAAATAGCGATCGTAGTTGCTAAAATATTAACACGCAAAGCACTCCCAATCAACGATTATGACTGCCATCCAAGAGCCAACCATTAAAACGACGCCCTTTGACGATTTAATCGCCGATTTCAATAAAATAAGAAGTCTCTACACAGTAGAAGAACCTCTAGAAGCCTTTAAGTTAATCATCGACCAAGAAGTGATGATAAGTTTAATTTTAGAAGCTCACTCTAAAATTAGAGAACTATTTCCTAGCGAAAGATTGGGCTTAGAAGTGAAAACCGATCCAGAAATTGCCAACTGGCGATCGCTGTGGATTACCATTTACACCAAACTCGAAGTCGATGAAGCTGTTGCAAAGTTAAACATCCTTGATGATAGTTGGTGGCTCGAAGCTAAAATAGCTGCCCCCAAAAATGATTTACATATTAGCCTTGAATGGGAGCCAAATGAGATTTGATTGGTCTGAATATTTGAATTTAGCTCAAGAGTTAGCTGCCACGAATAGTCACAGTTCACCTAACAGGGAAGCCAAGTTGCGATCGGCGATAAGTAGAGCATACTATTCGACATTTTGCCTAGCGCGAAATTACTTGCGCGACAGTGAAAAAGACCCAAGACTTTTTCGTAAGAATCGCGATATCAACGAACATCAATATGTAGCAGAAGAATTTATATACCACCCAACTAAAAAGAAAAACCTGGTCAAAATAGGTGAAAATTTAAGCAGATTGAGAGAACTTAGGAATAAAGCTGATTATGAAGATACTATATTTATTAACTTACAAAAAGAAGCGAGAAATGCGCTAGTGCTAGCTGAGAATATTATTTCAGCGTTAAGTAACTTAACTGAATAATCAGGTAAATCTGAGATGTTGCAGCATTCTCAATAAGCTTTTTATGAACAGGCAAGATGCCTGTTCCACAAGAAAATTCACTCTTTGTGGAACAGGCATCTTGCCTGTTCTTGAGAATGGTGCAAGATGTGAGGTAAATGGGAATTGAACCCAATAAACTTTAATGGCAACTCCTGCAAAAACCCGGTTTCTCCAAGAAACCGGGTTTTTTAAGACAATTACCTAACTTTTGCCGTTACCGTTTCCATTGCCGCCAGTCGTTTGCAAAACCCGCTTAGCTAAAGGTTCCGGCACTTCTTGCAATCGATCGAACTCCCAATTAAAAAATCCTACTCCCATTGTCTGCGATCGCAATTCTACGATCAAATTCTGCATTTCTGCGATCGGCAAATAAGCAGAAACTGCATCCCATCCCTTCCAGTCTTTTTTACCTTCGTAGCCGAGAATTTGGCCCCGGTGTCCGCTGACCAACTGCAACACCTTTGATGTACACTCGTTAGGAGCGCAAATTTCAACTTTGGCGATCGGCTCCAGCAACGCCGGTTCGCACTTCGCCATTCCCTCCTGCATCGCCAAACGCGCCGCTTGCTTGAAAGCTTGTTCGGAACTGTCAACGGTATGATAGGAACCGTTCGTCAGCGTCACCGCTACGTCTACCACCGGGAAACCCAGCGGGCCGCGATCCAAATACTCGCGCACTCCCACTTCAACGCCGGGAATGTACTGTTTTGGAACGACGCCGCCGACTATTTTGTCGGTAAAGGTGAAACCTTCTCCGCGAGGCTGCGGTTGAATGTCGAGGTACACGTCGCCGAATTGTCCGTGCCCGCCGCTTTGGTGTTTGTAGCGCCCGTGGATGGAAGATGCAGGTTTGCGGATGGTTTCTTTGTACGGCACTTGTGGTAAGTGAGTTACCATCGGCAAATTATACTTGCGGCGCAACCTGTCTAAAGCGACTTTCAGGTGGATTTCGCCTTGACCCCAAAGTATAATTTCGTGAGTGTCGCCGTGCTGTTCCCACACTAAAGATGGGTCTTCTTCTAGCAATTTAGCTAAAGCGGAGCTCAGCTTAACTTCATCGTTGCGCTTTTCTGGGACGATCGCCAGTGCGTAGACAGGCGGGATGATTTCGGCTTTTGGCAATTCTTCCTCCGAACCCAACGTATCGCCTGTTTTCAAGCCTTCTAGCCTTCCTACGGCCACAATTTCCCCGGCGCTGACAGACTGCAAACTTTGCGTTTGCTGGCCGGTCAAGCGGTACAAACCGTTAACTCGAACGCCGTTCAAAATTGCTCCGTCTGCCAGCGTCCCCCGCCACATTCTCACTAACGATAGTTTGCCTCCCTGCGGCGTGTAATAGGTTTTGAGGATTTGAGCCAGAACTTTGTTTTCACTTTGTATAATGCCGCGGCGATCGGCTGTAGTTTCCGGTGTCGGCGCTTCCCTCAGCAAAGCTTCCAGCAGAGGCCGCACGCCGAAATCTTGTTCTGCCATGCCGATGAATACTGGCACAATTAAATCTGCGCCTAATTCCATTTTTAAATCGCGGGTAATTTCTTCAACGTCGGGATTGATTTCTTCGAGCAATTCTTCGAGTAAATGGTCGTCAAAATTAGCCAATTCTTCGAGCATTTGCTGCCGCGCTGCGCTTTCTTGTGCTTTGAGGTGTTCTGGAAGCGGGACGGGATCTGCGGCGGCGCCCGGATGGTAGTGGTAAGCTTGTTCGGTTACTAAGTCGATAAAACCGATGATTTGTTCGTTTTTGCCGATCGGATATTGGTGAGGTACGATCGGTCTAGTGGAAACGGATTTGAGCGCGTCGAGCACGTCGGTGAAGTTGCTGCCGCAAGTAGTTTCGTCCGTACAAGCGCGATCGATCTTGTTGATGAAAACTAAGTGGGGAATTTCCCAATCGTCGAGGAATTTAAACAGGGGTGCGAGGGTTAAAGTGCGATCGGCAACGGGTTCGCAAACAATTATCGCCGCATCCACACCAATCAGCGCATTGTAAGTTTCTTGGGCAAATTCTACCGAGCCCGGACAGTCGAGAAATGTGAAGCGGACGCCTTGATATTCAGCGGTGGCGGCGTTTACTTCTACGCTCATTTGGCGATCGCGCGCTTCCGGCGAACTATCACCTATTGTGTTGCCATCTTTGACATTTCCTTTGCGGGTAATTGTTCCTGTCACCGACAGCAAACTTTCGAGCAGTGCGGTTTTTCCGCTTAAATAAGGGCCAACAATTGCAACGTTTCGCGTGGCCCCAAGGACTTTTTCGTTCATATTCCCTCCAACAGAAAACTTGTTTTCCATTGCTCTTGGTGCAATCAGTTCTATACCATTTTCTAGACTTTTTCTAGGTTAATTTTTATTGCATTTTCGAGCAACTTCAGATTTTGGTATGATTCTATACTTTTGACGGTAGCGTGTTTTGAGTGACCAAAACACAAATTGTAGTTTTTCTTAATATTTGGATTTTTTAACCGCAGAGAACGCAGAGAACGCAGAGGAAGAGAAGAGAGAGACTAATAATTCCGATGAAGAGCGGATTTGATATCACTCTTCCTCTGTCTCGATTGGTCTAATTTCTGAGCAGTCGCAAACCGCTCAGAGTTACTATTACTGTAGAGCCTTCGTGACCGATGACGCCGAAAGGCATGGTGATATTTCCGAAAAAATTAGCCGCCAATAACAAGACAATGCAACTGAGTGCAAAAACAATGTTTTGTTTGATAACATTTTGAGCGCGGCGGCCTAAACTAATTGCTTTAGCTAGTTGCTCTAACTTATCTGCCATTAATACGATATCAGCAGTTTCTAAAGCAACATCGCTGCCGGAAATTCCCATCGCAATGCCCACGGAAGCTTGAGCGAGGGCGGGGGCGTCGTTGATGCCGTCTCCCACCATTGCTACAGTTTGATACTGGGTTTGCAGTTGTTTAATTGCCTGCACTTTGTCTTCTGGCAAAAGTTCGGCGTACACTTCATTGATGCCTAATTGACGGGCGATGTGTTGAGCTGTTTGCTCGTTGTCGCCTGTTAGCATAATTATATGTTCTACGCCTAATTTTTGCAAGTGTTTTACTGTTGCGGCTGCTTCGGGGCGGAGGGTATCTGCTACTGCAATTATTCCTAAAAGTTCCTCGCCCTTTGCCACCCAAACAACGGTTTTACCTTCGGCTTGCAACTGCTGGCTGATTTGACTCAATTCGGAAGTTGCTTCGACAAATTCGGCTTTACCAATGGCAATGATTTGATTGTTGACTTTGCCGACAATTCCTTGACCGATTTTTGCTTGTACGTCGGTAGCGGTTGACAATTGTAACTGTTGCTGCTGGGCGGCGCTGACAATTGCAGAGGCGATCGCGTGTTCGGAATGAGCTTCTAGGGCTGCTGCCAATTGCAGAACTTCTGTTTCAGTATATCCGGCTGCTGGTACAATTTGGATAACTTCAGGTTTTCCCGTGGTGAGAGTTCCGGTTTTGTCAAAGGCGATCGCCCTGACTTTACCAATCATCTCTAATTGCGCGCCACTTTTAAACAAAATCCCCTGTCTCGCCCCGTTAGCAATTCCCGAAAGCAGCGCGGGCATAATCGAAGCCATCAGCGCGCAGGGGGAGGCGACTACTAGGAAAATCAGCGCCCGATAGATTGTCTCTTCCCAATTCCAGCCCAAAACAAAGGGCGGCAAAGTTGCCAGCAGCAAGCCTAAACCGACAATTAATTTGGCATAACCGCGCTCGAATTTTTCCACAAACATTTGAGAAGGCGGCGCTGCTGTTTGCGCTTCTTGAACCAGCCGAATCACTCGCTGAATCAAGCTGCTTTCTGGAGTTTTATGAACTTCGAGTTTCAGCGCGCCGACACCGTTAATTGTACCTGCATAGACTTCATCGCCGCTGGTTTTTTCCACGGGCATCGATTCGCCGGTAATCGAGGCTTGATCGATCGCACTGTAGCCTTCAATAATTATCGCATCTGTGGGGATGATTTCTCCAGGCTTGACTAAAATGTAATCGCCAATTTCCAATTTGTCGATCGCAACTTCCCTTTCCCCGCCGTACATTACCACCCTAGCAGTATCCGCAGTCAAACTCATCAAACTGCGGATGCTGCGTTCAGTCCGCTGCATAGCATAACCTTCAAGGGCGCCGCTAATTGCAAAGATTAAAATCAACACCGCACCGTCAACAATTAAATGATATTCTTGCTGCCACAGCCCCAAACCGGCCGCGCCCAAAGCAGCGACAATCATTAACAAGTCTACATCTAATTCGCGTTCTTGAAAAAGGGTAGTTAAGCCTTCGCGGGTGCTGGAATAGCCACCGATAACATAAGCTGCGGGTAAGATTAACACGGCTACACCCAGCCAGCCGAATTGCAGCGCTAGCGAACCCAAGATTACTAGAATTCCGCACAGGGCCGCAGTCACAGCATCGGGGTGTTCTTCGGCGAGGCGCCAGAGGCGAGAAATGGGGAGGGAATTGGGAGTCATTGGGGAAATTTGATTTGGTAGATGACTCCTTTACCCTAAACCTTGACATTAGTGTCAATGTCAAGAGTGAAAGCAAAATAAATCTAGCATCAACTCGCCCCTCGTTGAGTCGCAGAGTCCGACAGTCCGACAGGGAATGAATTCCCTGTCTCATAGCGCAAGTCCTCTCAAAGAGGACTCAAGAGAGTTCAAAATTGAATTTAATGTTTCAGTCGGTTTTAACCGACTTGTGATCTCTCGACGGGGAATTCATTCGCTCCTAGGACTGTGGGTGAATTCGAGAACCAAATATACAATTCCAAAATTTCCAAAATCCCATGCAATCAGAATAGTTGAGTACCAGAGTCCGACAGGGAATGAATTCTCTGTCTCATAGCGCAAGTCCTCTGAAAGAGGACTGAAGATAGCTGAGAATTGAATTGAATTTATTGAATTTAATGTTTCAGTCGGTTTTAACCGACTTCTGCTCTCTCGACGGGGATTTCAATCCCCGGCGGACTGTGGGTGAATGCGTGGGAATTGATTCACTCCTAAGACTCTGGGTGAATTCTAGAACCAAATATACAATCCCAAAATTACCAAAATTCAATGCAAGAATACCTGACAATCAAACAACTTACAGAAGCGGTAAAAGGCACAATTACCCCTCGGATGGTGCGACATTATCACGCTTTGGGGCTGCTATCTCCGGCGGTAAGATCGACCTCTAACTACAGATTGTACACCCGCAGCGATGTGCAAAGACTGCAAAGAATAGTCGCACTGAAGCAGCAAGGCTTTCAACTGTCTCACATCCGCAAACTGTTAGAAACTGACGCGGATGCTTCGCCTGACGCGCTGATGGCGACTCTGCAACGGCAATATCTGTCGGTTATTCAGCAAATTGTTCGCCTCAGAGAAACGGCTTCGGCGCTGGAAGGATTGCTGGGGCGGGATATTTCCTGTAAAGCGGTGCAAGCGGACGCACTGGCGCAATTAAGGCTGTTGCAGGCGGAAACTGAGGGGGGGTTGGATGAGTTGGAACAATTTTGGGAGGGTTGGGATGCGGGGGCGCACACTCACCCGGAGGATTTTGGGGAGTCGTTGCAGCTTTTGTTGCCGGATTTGCCCGATCGCTCAGAAATTGAGGTAGACTTGCTTTCTAAACTGGTGTTAGCTTGCGGAGATTGTTCGCTGCTGCCGTTTGTGAAGTTGAGCGAAACGGCGATTAAATCGGCGCGGGAAGCTTTGAAAAATCAGTGTCAAATTGTGGCTGATGTGCCGCCTGTTTTTGCGGCTTTGGATGGGACTAGATTGGCGCATTTGGGAACAAGTATTGCAACTTTAATTGATGATCCGCACATCAATGCTGCGGCGGAAGCGGAACAGGAATTCTGGCGGCAGGGTGAGTGGTTTGAAAAGTTGTTGAAACTGGAAAAAGGATGTATATTGGTGATAGGATATGCGCCGTCTGTGCTGATGGCGGTTTGCGAGGCGATCGAGAGCGGGCAACTGCAACCGGCTTTGGTAGTTGGAATGCCGATCGGTTTTAGTCATTCTCCGGTGGCGAAACGGCGGTTAGTGCGATCGGGGGTTCCTTTTATTACAACTGTGGGGACTTTTGGCGGCGGGTTGTTGGCGGCGGTTGCTTTGAATGCTTTGGTTGAGTCTTTGATTGAAAAGCCGAATTGTCATTGTCATCTTAAGTGAAGAGGGGATTTAGGTTAATTGCGGCTTCAAACGCCGCCTATTCGTGCAAGACGTGCCAACCCCGGTTTCAATCCCTGATAGGGAGTTAGGTTAATTGCGGCATGGGGTTGCCAGTTTCCACTGAGTCGTTGAAGAAAAAGTTTCAATCCCTGATAGGGAGTTAGGTTAATTGCGGCCAGCAGTATCGGCAATTACATCAATGAAAGAATCGTAGTTTCAATCCCTGATAGGGAGTTAGGTTAATTGCGGCAAAATTCTTAGGAGGATAATTATGGATTGGCAAGTTTCAATCCCTGATAGGGAGTTAGGTTAATTGCGGCCTCATGCGCTTCAAATTTGTGGTCAACTGAAGAACAATAAATTTGCGTTTCAATCCCTGATAGGGAGTTAGGTTAATTGCGGCGCAGCAAAGCCAGTTCCAACACCACCAGCAAATGTTTCAATCCCTGATAGGGAGTTAGGTTAATTGCGGCAAACACCCATTGTTGTAGCCAGTAGGTCAGCACTTGTTTCAATCCCTGATAGGGAGTTAGGTTAATTGCGGCGGCAGTCTTCCCGATTTTCGTTGCCTCCAGTAGCTCAACGTTTCAATCCCTGATAGGGAGTTAGGTTAATTGCGGCTCGCTGAGTGGATTGAGAAGCTACAGGGACGGAAGTTTCAATCCCTGATAGGGAGTTAGGTTAATTGCGGCCTTAACCATCGTAAAGCCCTTGTGTTCTGGGAATGTTTCAATCCCTGATAGGGAGTTAGGTTAATTGCGGCGCAACTGGATTTTTACCAGTAGTCATCCATTGCTCGTTTCAATCCCTGATAGGGAGTTAGGTTAATTGCGGCTCCCTTTTAGATAAGTCAACCCCCGCAAAAGCTTTAGTTTCAATCCCTGATAGGGAGTTAGGTTAATTGCGGCAGGTAAATCTAAGTCTTTTACATCAATAGGCTCACGTTTCAATCCCTGATAGGGAGTTAGGTTAATTGCGGCGAACAATATGAAAATGTGGATGAGACATAAGCTGTTTCAATCCCTGATAGGGAGTTAGGTTAATTGCGGCCAAATTCTTGCTGCTGCCTGTCCCGCTATAGCTACTGTTTCAATCCCTGATAGGGAGTTAGGTTAATTGCGGCCGTAAACCAATAATCAGTACCAGCATGAAATGTATTGTTTCAATCCCTGATAGGGAGTTAGGTTAATTGCGGCCAATCATCTTATGTAGATTCTTTAAATTATTAGCGTTTCAATCCCTGATAGGGAGTTAGGTTAATTGCGGCTCAAGCCAATTTAATTTAAATGGGTCATCAGATAAAGTTTCAATCCCTGATAGGGAGTTAGGTTAATTGCGGCACTAGGCAGACCACTATCGAGCGACTGGGTTTCGTTTCAATCCCTGATAGGGAGTTAGGTTAATTGCGGCGATGAGGCCTTTGGATTTTACAAGTGTTTGAGCTGCGGTTTCAATCCCTGATAGGGAGTTAGGTTAATTGCGGCCTTCAGAAGAGAAGGAAAGCAATTCATAATCTATTAGTTTCAATCCCTGATAGGGAGTTAGGTTAATTGCGGCTTATGAAAGCGAACTGCCAAAATAGCCGTCAATCTGTTTCAATCCCTGATAGGGAGTTAGGTTAATTGCGGCGCAAAACGCTCTGGTGTCCTATCCAGCGAAATTCTAGGGTTTCAATCCCTGATAGGGAGTTAGGTTAATTGCGGCTGGCAAACGATTCAGCCAGTTCGAGCAAGTCAAGTTTCAATCCCTGATAGGGAGTTAGGTTAATTGCGGCCCAAGATTTGCAATCATCGAAAATGTTGGCGGACTCCTTGTTTCAATCCCTGATAGGGAGTTAGGTTAATTGCGGCTCAAGCGAGTTGAATATCTCTCTGGCCTTGCCGCCGGTTTCAATCCCTGATAGGGAGTTAGGTTAATTGCGGCTACACGGGGCAAGATAGTCCCGCCCCGTGTAGAGTTTCAATCCCTGATAGGGAGTTAGGTTAATTGCGGCGCTAGCTAACCAGCGCCAGCCACGTTCTTTACAAATAGTTTCAATCCCTGATAGGGAGTTAGGTTAATTGCGGCCCAGTCAAGATAAACACTTTTGTTCACAAAGTAGCGAGTTTCAATCCCTGATAGGGAGTTAGGTTAATTGCGGCATACCAATCTATCGGTTAATTCTTTCGGGTTTGGCAAGTTTCAATCCCTGATAGGGAGTTAGGTTAATTGCGGCAATTCTCTCTTTAAGATTGAGTAATTGCCCTCGGACGCTGGGGGGGTGACAAAGAGGCCTAGGAGATAGACCGAATCAGGGTTGCAGCCCGCATACCTTGTTGGTAAAAGCGGC